>QHSB01000295.1 GCA_003220335.1 Candidatus Rokuibacteriota bacterium | reverse complement strand
CTTCACCGGCTGCGGCAACACGCTGAACATGACGAATCCGCGGACACTGCAGCTCATCATGGACAGCCTGCGCTACTGGATCCAGGAGATGCACGTCGACGGCTTCCGCTTCGACCTGGCCTCCGCGCTGGCCCGCGAGCTGAACGACGTCGACCGCCTGGGGTCGTTCTTCGACATCATCCACCAGGACCCGGTCATCTCGCAGGTGAAGCTCATCGCCGAGCCGTGGGATCTCGGCGAAGGCGGCTACCAGGTCGGCAACTTCCCGAACGAGTGGGCCGAGTGGAACGGCATCTACCGCGACACCGTGCGCGCCTTCGTCAAGGGCGACGAGGGGCAGGCGGGCGGCATGGGCCACCGGCTCACCGGCTCCAGCGACCTCTACGGCCGCGGCGGGCGCCGCCCCTACGCGTCGATCAACTTCGTCACCGCGCACGACGGCTTCACGCTGCACGACCTCGTGTCCTATAACGACAAGCACAACGAGGCCAACGCCGAGGACAATCGCGACGGCGCTGACCACAACATCTCCTGGAACCATGGCGTCGAGGGCCCGACGGACGACGTGAAGATCGTCGCGCTGCGCGAGCGGCAGAAGCGGAACTTCCTGGCCACGCTGCTTCTCTCGCAGGGCGTGCCGATGCTCTGCGGCGGCGACGAGATCGGCCGCACGCAGCGGGGCAACAACAACGCCTTCTGCCAGGACAACGTGATCTCCTGGCTCGACTGGAGCCTCGATAACCTACGGGGTGACCTGCTGACGTTCACGCGCTTCGTGGCCGGGCTGCGCCGCGAGCATCCCGTCTTCCGTCGGCGCCAGTTCTTCTTCGGCCGCAAGTTCCAGGGCTCCGAGGTCAAGGACCTCACGTGGTTCCGGTGCGACGGCGGGGAGATGACGCAGGACGACTGGACCAACCCGATCACCCGCTGCTTCGGCCTGCGCCTGGCCGGCGACGCCATCCAGGAGCGCGACGTCAGGGGGCGGCGGATCGTGGACGACACCTTCCTCGTCATGCTCAACGCCCACCACGGGCCGATGGGCTTCACGCTGCCCGCGCACCGCAATGACATCCGCTGGGAGCCCGTGCTCGACACGCGCGAGCCGACCGGCCAGCGCAAGGCGGAGGCGCTGAGCGGCGGCGACGTCTACGAGATGGAGGCGCGCTCGGTGGTGGTGCTCCGCCTGCGCCGCGACGACGACGGCGGTGAGGCCGAGGGCGGCGACACCGCGTCGGCGCCACGCTGACGGAGGACACATGCCACAGAGGATCCGCGTGAACACCGCCAACGAGCAGGAGCTGCTCGAGGTGCCCGGCCTGCGCCCCGCCGACGCGTCGGCCATCGTGCGCTTCCGCGACGAGCACGGTCCCATCAAGGACGCCGCGCAGCTCAGCAGCGTGCTGGGTGGCCGCGAGCTCGACGAGACGACGCGGCAGCGCGTCGATTTCGACCCCGCGAACCAGACCGCGCCGGAAGCGCCCGGGGCATAGGAAAATGGGGGGGCCCGAAATGGCCCCCCAAACCCCCCAGCGCTCGGAGCGCCCCGGGGAACCCGTGGCGCTCCTCGATCCCGCGGTGCCTACACGCGAGTCTGACGGCCGGCCCAGTAGGGCTCGCGCAGGAGGCGCTTGACGAGCTTGCCGGCGGTGTCGCGCGGGAACGCTTCGTGGAAGGACACCTCGCGCGGCGTCTTGTAGTCGGCGAGGTGCGCGCGGCAGAACTCCAGCAGCTCGCCCGGCGTGACGCCGCGGCCGGGGCGGAGCTGGACGGCGGCGTGGACGCGCTCTCCCCAGTCCGGATCGGGTACTCCGAAGACGGCGGCGTCCTCGACGGCGGGATGACGGTGCAGGGCGTCCTCGATCTCGGCCGGGTAGATGTTCACGCCGCCCGAGATGATCATGTCCCGCTTGCGGTCACAGATGTAGACGAAGCCCTCGGCGTCCACCCAGGCCACGTCGCCCACCGACATCCACTCGCCGCGCGAGGTCTGCGCCGTGGCCGCCGGGTTGCGGTAGTACTCGTCGAACACGCCGTCGTAGCGGCGCACGAACAGCTCGCCGGGCGTGCCGGGCGCCGCCGGGCGCCCGGCGTCGTCGAGGATGGCCAGCTCGACGCCGGGCGCGGCGCGGCCGCACGAGCCGGGCTTGCGCAGCACGTCCTCGGGACGCAGCACGGTGTTCACCCCGAGCTCGGTCGAGCCGTAGAACTCATAGAGCACGGGCCCGAACATCGCCAGCGCCTGCTCCTTCACGCGCATGGGGCACGGCGCGGCGGCGATGACGAGCGAGCGCATCGACGACACGTCGTAGCGCGCGCGCACCTCGGCCGGCAGGTCGACGATGCGCTTGAGCAGCGTGGGCGCCATGAATGTCGTCGTGCAGCGATGCCGCTCGACGAGGCGTAGCGCCTCTTCGGGATCGAACTTGCGCATCACCACCACGGTGCCGCCGACCATCTGCGCGTAGAGCGCGAAGCCGCCCGGTGCGGAATGGTAGAGCGGCCCCGCGACGAGGTGCACCTGCGCGGGGTCCAGACAGTCCAGCGCGGCCAGGCGCGGCAGGATCGCCTTCGGATCCGTCACGCGGCGCAGGGCGCCCTTCGGCTTGCCGGTGGTGCCCGCCGTGTAGACCATCGAGCCGCCCATGGCGGGCGGCGCGGGCGGCGGCGCCTCGTGGCCCCGCGCGAGCAGATCGTCGAGCGCCTCCGCCCACGGCCGCCGCTCGGCGCCGAGCGTGATCCAGTGCTTGACGCGCGCGGCGCCGCGCACGCGCTCGGCCATCGGCAGGAACGCCTCGCCGACGAACACCGCCGTCGCGTCGGCGTTGTCGACGATGTAAGCGACCTCCTCGGCGGTGAGGCGGTGATTCATCGGTACCCCGATCGCGCCGAGCGCGCGCAGGGCGGCGCCGACCACGAGGTTCTCCAGCGCGTTGTGCGCGTAGACGATCGCATGCTGGCCCGCGCCGATACCCAGGGCCGCCAGCGCGTGGGCCAGTCGGTTCCGCATACGGAAAAATTGTTCCCAGGTCAGCGACCGCTCGTCCTCGATGAGGGCCGGTCGGTGTGGTTGCCGCGCGGCCTGGGCGGCGATGAGGTCCATGGTGGCGAGAGTCTACCCCCGGCTGGCCCGGCTTGTGCACAAGAGTGCAGCATGGCCCACGGTCGCCGCGACCCGATCAGCCGGCTGCAGCCGATGCTGCAGGTGGTGATCCTGGCGTTCGCGCTCTTCTGCCTGGGCATCGCCCAGGACGTGTTCATCCCGATCGCGCTCGCCATGCTGCTCACGTTCGTGCTCTCGCCGATCGTCGAGCGGCTGCAGCGCTGGCACCTGCCGCGCGTCGTCGCCGTGGTGGTGACCGTGGCGTTCGCATTCTCGGTGCTCGGCGGCCTCGGGTGGCTCCTCGCCTCGCAGGTCAGCGCGCTCGCGGACGACCTGCCGCAGTACAAGAACAACATCACGGGCAAGATCCGCCAGGTGCGCCGCGTCGGCAAATCGGGCTCGCTCGAGAAGGCGCAATCCACCGTGAAGGAGGTCATCGGCGAGCTGCAGAAGGACGGGAGCGCGCCCGCGACGAAGCCGCCGCAGTCCGTGGTGGTGGAGAAGCAGCCGCCGACCGGGCTGGCCGGCCTGCGCGACACGCTGGGACCGATCGCGGACGTGCTCGCCACCGCCGGCCTCGTGGTGGTGCTGGTCATCTTCATGCTGATCGAGCGCCAGCGGTTGCTCGAGCGGCTCATCCGGCTCGCCGGCACCCGGCGGGTGACGCTCACCACGAAGATCCTCACCGACGCCGCGGAGCGGATCGGCCGCTATCTCCAGATGCAGTCGCTGATCAACGCGGGCTTCGGCGCCGCCATCGGCACCGGGCTCTTCCTGATCGGCGCCCCGTACGCGCTCCTGTTCGGCGTGCTCGCCGGCGTGCTGCGCTTCGTTCCGTACGTGGGCGCGTGGGCCGCCGCCGGCTCGGCCGCGCTGGTGAGCCTCGCCGTCTTCGACGGCTGGCGCGAGCCCGTCATGGTGCTGGCCCTGTTCGTGCTCGTGGAGCTCACGATCTACCTCGTGGTGGAGCCACTCCTCTACAGCCACAGCGCCGGCGTCTCGCCGCTGGCGCTGCTCATCACGCTGGCGTTCTGGACGTGGCTCTGGGGCCCCATCGGCCTCATCCTCGGCACCCCGCTCACGGTGTGTCTGGTGGCGCTGGGTCGGCACGTGCCGGAGATGCAGTTCATCGTCGTCCTCTTCGGCGACGAGCCGGTGGTGACGACCGACGTCGCCGCCTACCAGCGGCTGCTCAAGGGCGACGAGGCCGGCGCCCGGGCCGTGCTCGAGGAGTACGTCAAGAAGCACGAGGCGGCCGACGTCTACGAGGAGGTGCTGCTGCCCACACTGTCGCGGGTGCGGCGGGATGCCGCGCGCGGCGCGCTGACGGCGAAGGAGGCGGCCTTCATCGCGGCGGCGACGCGCCGGATCCTGGACGACCTCGACAAGGTCGTCCTGCCCGCGGCGGCCACGCGCGACGAGGAGGCGACGGCGGCCGTGCCCGCATCGCCCGCGCTGCGCGCGCTGGGGAACTGGTGGAGCGCGTCGCCGCCGTCGCGCCCGGCGTGGTTGTCGTGGCACTGCTGGGCCGCGGCGGGCTCGCCCACGCCCGCTACATCCTCAAGCGCCTGCGCGCGCGGTTTTCCGATCTGCCGCTCGTGGCCGCGTGCTTGAGCCCGCCCGGCGATCTGGAGGAGGCGTGCGCCGCCCTGCTCGACGCGGGGGCCACCGAGGTCGCCACCACGCTGGGCCAGACGCGAGACTTTATCCTGCAGTACCGGCGCGTGCGCGCCGAGCCCGCGCCGCCGCGCGCGGCGTGACGGCCGCGGCCGGCGGCGCTATCCTCCGACGCGTGCGCTGGCCCGGCGCCCTGCTGCTGGTCGCGATCGCGGCGCTGCCGTGCGCGCACGCGCAGCCCGCACGCTGGCGCGGCCGGGGTGTCGTCGTCGCGCTCCTGCCCGCTCCCTCCAGCCTGCACGCCACGCGGCCGGTGGTCGTGCTCGACCACGAGCCCATCGCCGGTCTCATGGAGGAGCGCATGTCGATGCCGTTCATCGCGGCCTCCGCGGACCTCTTTCGCGGCATCGCCGTCGGCGATCGCGTGGTCTTCGCGCTCGCCGAGACGCCGGACGCGCTGCTCGTGGTCAGCCTCGAGCGGCGGTCGCCCTGACCCGCGCGCCTACGGCGCCAGCCAGACCTTCATGAAGGTGATGCCGTCGTACGAGGTCAGCGCCGGCTTGTAGCCGCGCAGGCGCTTGTCGCGGAAGTAGTAGCCCTCCACCCAGGCCACCGGCACCGCGCCGGCCGTCGCCGTGTTGAGGATGTAGCGCTGCAGCTCCCAGTAGAGCTGCTTGCGCTTGTCCCGGTTCGTCTCCTTCGCGGCGCGCTCGATCAGCTCGTCGGCCCTGGCGTCCGACCACTGCGCGTAGTTGCTGCCGGCGTGGGTGCTGTACACCACGTGGAAGATGTCGCCGGGGTCGACGCCGTCCATGGCGCGGTCCTGGGTGGCGATCATCTGGAAGTCGCCCTTGCCGAACACCGCGTAGCCCGCCGCGCTCTCGTAGGTCTTCAGCGTGCCGCGGATGCCGACCTTGCGTAGCTGGGCGAGCACGAGCTGGGCGCGGTCGACGTAGTTGCCGACCTGACGCACGGCCACCTCGATGTCGACGCCGTTGGGATGGTGCTTCTCCAGGAGCTTTCGGGCCTCGGCGAGGTCCGCGTCCTTGGGCTGGCGGCAGCCGGGCGTCCGGGCGACTTCCTCCAGCGGCAGTGCGGCGTCGCCGACGAGCTTGGGATCGAGCATCGCGCACGGCACGCCCGTGCCCTCGAGCGCCTTGGCCACGACCTCCTGGCGATCGATGGCGAGGAAGACGGCGCGGCGCACGTCCGGGTTGTCGAAGGGCGGCCGCTTCGTGTTCATGAACAGCACGAAGATCGAGTTCACCGGCCAGCGGTAGATCTCGACCTCGTTGCCGCGCGCCGCCGCCAGCTCGTCGGCCTGCGTCTTGCGCATCGGCGGCCACGTGTCCCACAGCATGATGCGGCCCGCCTTGGCCGCCGCCACCTGCGTCGTCCCGCCGACGAGGATGAACTGCTTCACGCCGTCGAGGTAGGGCAGGCCGGGCACGAAGTAGTCCTTGTTCTTCTCCCACTCGATCACCGAGCCGCGGTCGTACTTCTTGAACCTGAACGGGCCGGTGCCGATCTGGGCCTCGGGCCGGTTGAGGTCGCCGTATTTCTCGAGCACGTGCTTGGCCGCCACGCGGCACCACGCCGAGGCGATGGCGGCCGGGAAGTACGGCACCGGATACTTCAGCGTGAACTGCACGGTGGCGGCGTCCGCCGCCTCGACCGAGGCCACCAGCGGCTTGAGGGAGGCGCCGCACTTCGGGCTCTTGAAGTCGGGATTGAGGATGCGGTCGAACGACGCCTTCACGTCGGCGGAGGAGAAGGGCTGCCCGTCGTGCCACTTCACGCCGCGGCGCAGATGGAACGTGTACGTCTTGCCGTCGGGCGAGACCGTCCAGCGTTCCGCGAGATCGCCGGCGATCTTGGTCGGATCGTCGGGATCCCAGTGCAGCAGCCCGCTGTAGACGCCCGCGGTGGCCTGCTGCACGACGAGCGGCGACTCCGCGTGCACGTCGAGCCGGCCGGGATCGCCGTAATCGAACCAGTTGAGAACGCCGCCGTAACGCGGCTTGTCTGGCTGGGCGTGCGCTTCACCGATCGCGGACACCGCGGACAACCCGCGCAAGGTTCTGGCGTGGCCTTCATGTTGGAGCTGGGGGGCCCCGAGATGGCCCCCCAGACCCCCCAGGGTGGTCGCGGCAACCGTCAGCGCGATCGTCATCATGAGCGCGAGTCTCTTCATTGAGGTCGTCTCCTCGTGGTGTCGTCTGTCAGCCGAGGCCGCCGCGCAGGCGAGGATCCGCGACGTCCCGGATGGCGTCTCCGAGCATGTTGAGTGCGAGCACGGTCAGGCTGATGGCGAGGCCCGGGAAGAAGATCATCCACGGCGCGGTCTCGACGGCCTGCGTGCCCGCCGTCAGCATGCCGCCCCACGAGGGCTCGTCGGGCGGCGCGCCGACGCCGATGAAGCTCAGCGAGGCTTCCACCACGATCGCGTACGACACGTTCGTGGTGACCAGCACGGTATACGTGGCCAGACAGTTGGGCAAGACGTGGCGCGCGATGATCCGCGCGCTGGAGCCGCCGGCGGCCTGCGCCGCCTCCACGAACGGCGTGGCCATGATGGCCAGCGCCACCGCGCGCAGCGTGCGCGCCGCCGTCGGGGTGAGCAAGATGGTCAGCGCGACGATGACGTTGTTGACCGACTGGCCGATGGCGGCCATCAGCGAGAGCGCGAGCACGATCGGCGGCAGCGCCATGAGCGAGTCCACCACGCGCTGGCTGAGCGTGTCGGTCATGCCGCCGACGTACGCGCTCACCACGCCCCAGAGACTGCCCAGAGTGACGCCGAGCACCACCGACACGAGACCGACGTAGAGCGACAGGCGTGCCCCCCACACCACGCGGCTCAGCACGTCGCGGCCGAGCTGGTCGGTGCCCATGGGATGACCGGGGCCCGGCGGCGCATACGGCGCGAAGGCCGCGTCCTTGGCGCCGTACGGCGCCAGCTGCGGTGCCCAGATCGCGGCGACGATCATCGCGGCGACGACGACCGCACCGGCGGCGCCGAGCGGCTGCTGACCCGCGAGCCTCGCCAGCCGGCGCCTCATGCGTAGCGGATCCTCGGATCGAGCCAGCCGTAGAGCAGATCGACGAGGAGGTTCACGGCGAGGAACACGAGGGCAAGGATCAGGATGATCGCCTGCACGGTCGGGTAGTCGCGGTAGGCGACCGCCTGCACGAGCGCCAGCCCCATCCCGGGCACGGCGAAGACGATCTCCATGACCACCACGCCGCCGAGCAGGCGCCCGCCCCACCAGCCGACGAAGGTCACCACGGGCAGCAGCGCGTTGCGCAGCGCGTGGCGGTAGACGACCGCGCGCTCGGCCAGTCCCTTGGCGCGCGCCGTCCGTACGTAGTCCTGCCGCACGACCTCCAGCATCTGCGAGCGCGTGAGCCGCATGATCGGCGCGCTGATGTAGTAGGCCTGCGCGAGGGCGGGCCACACGAGCTGCTTGAGGTTTTCGAGCGGGGCCTCCGTGAGGGCCGAGTACTCCAGCGGCGGCAGGTAGCGGAAGAAACGCACGAGGGCCCAGATGATGAGGACGCCGGTGAAGAAGATCGGCAGCGAGAGGCCGGTCACGCTGACGAGGCGCACGACGTAATCGAGCCAGGTGTTCTGTCGCACCGCCGAGACGACGCCGAGCGGGATGGACCAGGCGACGGCCAGCGCCAGCGTCAGCACCGCCAGCTCCATGCTGCGCGGGAAACGCTCGGCCAGGATCTCGCTCACCGGCCGCCGCTGGCTGTAGGAAAAGCCGAAGTCGCCGCGGACCGCGTCGCCCAGCCAGGCGAGGTATTGCACGGCCACCGGACGGTCGAGGCCCAGCTCGCGGCGGATCTGCGCGATCTGCTTCTGCTGGACGGCGCTCGCCTCCGAGCCCGTCTGGTAGACGAGGATCTCGGCGATGTCGCCGGGCACCAGCCGCATGAGCACGAAGATCAGCAGGGAAGCGCCGACGAGCGTCGGCACGAACAGGAGCAGGCGCCGTAGCGCGTAGGTCCGCACTCAGCGCGGCAGGCGGCGCAGGAACGCGACGATCGCGCGACCGATCTCGGCCGGCGAGTCCTCTTGCACGAAGTGGCTGCCGCGCACGGTGACCTCCTGCTGGTTGGGCCAGCGACGGCAGAACTCGCGCTGCGCCCCGACGAGGATCGAGCCCGGCTCGGCGTTGATGAGCAGCTTGGGCAGCGGGCTCGTCGAGAGCCACTCGGCGTAGGCGGAGACGATCGCGGCGACGTCGGCGGGCTCGCCGTCGATCGGGATCTCGCGCGGCCACGTGAGCGTCGGCCGCCGCGACTCGCCCGCCTGGCGGAAGGGCTCGCGGTACTTGTCCATCTCCTCGTTGCCGAGGCCGCGCAGCACGCTCGCGGGCAGGATGCGCTCCACGAACACGTTCTTCTGCAGCACCATCTCCTCGCCGGCGGGCGAGCGCATGGCCTGGAAGATCTTGCGGGCCGTGTCCGGCCACTCCGGCCACGTCACCGGCCGCACGATCGCCTCCATGTAGACGAGCGCGCGCACGCGCTCGGGATGCCGGCGCGCCCAGTCGAAGCCGAGCGCCGAGCCCCAGTCGTGCACGACGAGCGTCACGTCGCGCAGCGCCAGGGCCTCGAACCAGGCGTCGAGATAACGCGCGTGGTCCGCGAAGCGATACTGGCCACCGGGGGCCTTGCCGGAGCGGCCCATGCCGATGAGGTCGGGCGCCAGACACCGGCCGACGCCCTGCAGCGGTGGGATGATGTTGCGCCAGAGATACGACGAGGTCGGGTTGCCGTGCAGAAAGACGATGGGCGCGCCGACGCCGACCTCCACGTAGGCGAGG
>QHSB01000294.1 GCA_003220335.1 Candidatus Rokuibacteriota bacterium | reverse complement strand
TCGAACCCCGGTGACTTCTCGCGCAACCCTCATCCCGAGATGCCATGGTTCGGTCCGGCCACGCCGTACGGCCAGTTCCTGCGCTGGGTGTGGGTGCCGCCGCGCGCGGTCGCCGTCGGCGACCGCGTGGTTGAAGGAGCCGGGGTACTGGGTCGCCGAGACGACGGCAGGCTACTACTATCCCGATCACTGGACGCTCGCGCAGGGCCCGACGGGCGAGCTGTCGTGGCGCATGGTCCCGCGCGCGTTCCAGTCACGCTGAATCAGCGCGACCGGCTGTCGAGGGCCGCCTCGAGCACCTGGCCGATACGGTCCATGTCGAACGGCTTGAAGACGTAGTCGAACGCCCCTCGCGTCAGCGTCTCGCGGGCCAGGCCTTCATCAGCGTTGGCCGTGACGATGATGATCGGGACGTCGGGACGAAGGACGCGGAGCTCGTCGAGCGTCTGCGTCCCCGTGGCATCGGGAAGGTTGATGTCGAGGAGGATGGCATTGGGGCGCTCGGCCGCCGCCAAGGCGTACGCGTCGGCCGCGGTTCCCGCGAGGCGTGCGTCGTAGTCGAACCGCTCCAGCATGTCGGAGAGGATCTCGCGCAGCGCGGGTTCATCCTCCACGACCAGGATGACGGGACGCATCTGGGGCCAAACGATAGCATGCGCGATGGTGAGAACAGAAGCATCCTGAGCACCTATCGAGGTGATCGGTCCGGGGCCGTTCACTAACCTGTTAATATTCCGAGCGGGAGCCGTTAGCTCAGTTGGTAGAGCGCCTGACTTTTAATCAGGGGGTCCCGGGTTCGATCCCCGGACGGCTCACCAAATAACCAAGAGGATGTGTGCCCTGACGAGCGTATCAATGTGGACGATTATGTTGATCGCCGCGTCCGCAGCCATTGCCGCCGGCGGATGTGCCTCCAGCCGATCGGCCGCGCCGGCGACGTCTCCCGTCAGCCAGGCTGAGTGTGGGCGCACGCCCGGCACAGCCGGAACGTGGCGGCCTCAGCTGAACTACTGCGAGTTCTAGGCGCGCGGCTTCAGCTTCAGCGCGTGGCGCGCCGCCGCCTCCTCGACCGAGTGCGACTCCGTCAGCGCCCCCGTGTCGCGCGCCAGCGCGACGAGCCGCTCGTAGTGCCGATGCAGCAGGCTCACCTCGTCCTCGGTGAGGTCCTCGACGTTGACGAGGCGGTTCGAGGCGCCCTCCACCGCGGCCACGATCTCGTTGAGCTTGAGGTGGATCGCGCGCGCGTCCTTGTTCTGCGCGCGCTGGATCAGGAACACCATGAGGAACGTGACGATGGTCGTGCCGGTGTTGATGACCAGCTGCCACGTGTCGGAGAAGCCAAAGATCGGTCCCGTGGCGGCCCACGCGACGATCACGGCCAGGGCGACTGCGAAGGCCCAGGACGTGCCGGCCCACTCGGTGACCGCGCGTGAGAAGCGCTCGAGCGCGATGCCGAGTCCCGTGCGCCGCGGGTTTTCAAGCTCCATGCTGAAGCGAGGTGCAACGAGGATGCCTGGCACCTGCCTTGCCTCCCGCACGCGCGTGCGCATCGCGGCGGCTCCAGGCCGCGAGTCGAGCGTGTGCCGGCCGGCTATTGCATGGGTCCGTTCGGTTCGAGACTAGGTGGCATCAGCGTTGCTGCGCCTAGAGTCATGCGACCGGCGAGAGTCCGAACCACGACGCTCGCCGACGTCCAGTCGGGCGCGCGAAACGAGGCGTGTACGGTGTGCCGCAGGGAGCTGCGGCCCGGTGAGCCGCTCGCATGGGGCCTCGCCCACGAGCGACTCCACGAGCGGTGCCTCGAGGGTCTTCGTGCGTCGCGGCTGCGACCCAAGGAGCGGCCGCAGCGCGTGGCCCCGGCCATGCGCGGCGTGCTCGCGCGCCACGAGGGCCGGCTCTGCACGGCCTGCCTCGCGATGGAGATCAACGTCAGCCTCCAGCAGGCGCGCGACGTCGTCGCCCGGCTCATCCCGAGCGAGGGCTTCGCGGTGCTGCCGGTGAGCTGCGGCCGCTGCGGCCGCCAGACCGACGCCCTCTGCACCATTCCGCACGCCGCCTGAGACCGTGAGCGCGCTCGCCCCGCGCCTCGAGCACGGCTTGAACGAGGTGCGCATCCTGATCCTCGGTGTCCAGGTTCTGCTCGGCTTTCACCTGCGCGCGCCGCTGGAGCCCGGCTACGAGCGGCTCTCGCCGGCCGCACACGGCCTCAAGCTCGGGGGTCTCGTGCTGTTGCTCGTGGCCACCGCGCTGCTCATGGCGCCCGCCGCCTATCACCGGATCGTCGACGCGGGGCATGCGAGCGGGCGCGTGCATCGCTTCGCGACGTGGACGATGGCGGTGGCGCTGGTGCCGATCGGGCTCGCTCTCGCGGGAGACTTCTACGTCGCGCTGGAGGGCGCCGCCGGCGCTGCCACGAGCGCGCTCGCCGCCGGCGGCCTCGCGGCCACCGCGGCCGGGCTCTGGTACGCGCTGCCGCTCTCGCTGCGCGGCCCCGGGCCGCGGCGCGCCGCGGAGGGCCAGGAACGCGAGGTCACGCCGCTGGAGCAGCGTGTGGAGCAGGTGCTGACGGAGATCCGCATGGTGCTGCCGGGCGTGCAGGCGCTGCTCGGCTTCGGCTTCGCCGCGACGCTGATGGACGCGTTCCCGCGGCTGCCGGGTGCCTCGCAGGCGCTGCACCTCGCCGGTGTCGCGTGCGTCGCGCTCGCGACGATCTTGTTGATGACGCCGGCCGCGCGCCACCGCCTCGTGGAGGGCGGGGAGGACACCGAGGCGTTCCATCGCTTCGCGAGCCGGCTGCTGCTCGCCGCGATGGTGCCGTTCGCGCTCGGTGTCGCCGCCGAGTTCGCCGTCGTCGTCCGCCGGATCACCGACTCGGTGGCGCCCGCCGCGGCGGGCGCCGTGCTGGCCGGCCTGCTGTTCTTCGGCTGCTGGTTCGGCATCGGCGCCTGGGCACGCGTCCGCGCCGCCGCCGGGCGGGATCGCCGGCGCGCCGCCTGAGAGGTTGCGCCGGACCCCGGCGTCTGCCACCATCGCGTCGCCCCGCGCCTGCCGCGCGGGAGTGCCGCCGCCAGGGAGGCGCGATGATCTACGAATACCGCGCGTACTACGTCATGCCGGGCCGCATGCCGGACATCCAGCGCCGCTTCGCCGACATCACCATGAAGCTCTTCAAGAAGCACGGCATCAACGTGGTGGGCTTCTGGGAGACGATGTTCGGCGAGTCCAACGAGATGGTCTACATCTGCTCGTACGACGATCTCGCGCACCGTGACCGCGCGTGGAAGGCGTTCATGGCCGATCCCGAGTGGCTGGCCGCGCGCAAGGCGAGCGAGGCGAACGGACCGCTCGTGGAGCGCGTGGTCAACAAGATCTGGCGCCCGACGTCGTTCTCGCCGATCCAGTAGCTCGCTACATA
>QHSB01000293.1 GCA_003220335.1 Candidatus Rokuibacteriota bacterium | reverse complement strand
CGCGCGCGTGGAAGGCGCCGTTGAGGTCCACGAGGAAGTGGAACAGGGCGTCGTCCGCCCACGACTCGCGGGGCAGGTGGAAGGTGTAGTGCGCGTACGGCACGTCCTTGAGCGCGAAGTCCGGATCGAGGCCGACGGCGAGACGGTGGAACATGATCGCGTGCTTGAGCTCCTCGGCGAGGTACTCGGCCTTGATCAGCCGCGCGGCGGCGGTCGGATAGAGCGTCTCGGCGACGTCGGCGCACGTGGCCATGAAGCCCAGGAACGACTTGTTGCCGGCGCGCTCGCCCTCGTGGCGCAGCATCTTGAGGAGCAGGTCGCGATACTCGGGCGGCAGCGTGTCGCCCTCGTCGAAGCGCTGCGCGGGGGCGGTCGCGCGCGTGAAGCGCGGCAGGGGATCGCCCGCGGCGTAGACGCGCCGCCAGAACGGCCAGCCGTCACCGGGTAGGCGCGCCGGCGTGGTCACGGTGCCACCGTTGCCGTCGGCGGCGCGCGCGCCGCGCGCGGTAGCGGTCGCGCGCTGATGGCCGCAGGCGCAGCCGAGCATGCCCGCCGCGTAGAGATCGGCCTGCCCCGCGACGAGCGCCTCCGCCATGCCGGGCAGCAGGCGGTCGCCGATGTTCCCGACGTTGGCGCCGCACGCCGTGCAGCGCAGGCGGTAGTAGGTGCCGTAGGCCGTGGGCTGATCCACGGTGATGCCGGCCGCCGCATACGCCCGCCTGACGTCGTCCACGGGGCATACCTTAGCCCGATGCTCCCCCCGCGTCTACAAACGTGGAAAAGTCGTCCACAGGCCGCGGCGGGGCGCCGGCCGCATGCGCGCGAAAGATTGTCGACCCGTGGCTGGCACCGAGTTTGTAAGACTTCCCGCCGCATGAAAACCATGATGCGGCTCGCCGTCGCTTCGCTCGTCCTCCTTCCTCTCGTCGGCTGCGCCTCCCGGACCGGTCCGGCCGCCCAGGCTTCCGGCGACACGTTCACCGGAGAGGTCTGGACCTGGGATGAGCGCGAGAACACCGTGACGCTCCGCCGCGGCGCGGAGACGTTCCGGGTGAAGACGACACCGGAGCAGATCAGAGGTCTGCAGCTGCACCAGATCGCGACGATTCGTGGCCAGATCGCGCCGCCGGCCGAGATCCCACGCACGATCACGCCGGCGGTCGCCATGACGCCGGTGCCGCGCGGCCCTGTGAATCAGCAGACGGTGACGGGGACGGTGACCGCCGTCGATCCGTCCGGCCGGCTCTCGATAAACTCCGAGCGCGGCCCGCTGCACGTCTGGGCCGCCTCCGGCGCGAACGAGCGCTTCGCCGCCGGTGACCGCGTCCAGGTGATGATCTCCGTGCAGGCGGTCGACATGGTGCCCGCCACGCGCGCGG
>QHSB01000292.1 GCA_003220335.1 Candidatus Rokuibacteriota bacterium | reverse complement strand
GTGGCGGCCCGCCGATGGGGCGGCGCTCAGCACGGCGAGGGCGTGCTCGACGACGTTCGACAGCTTCAGGGGATGACGATTCAGGACGATCTTGCCGGCGCGTACCCGCGCCGCGTCCAGGAGGTCGTCCACCAGGCGTTTGAGGTGAAGGACTTGGCGCTTGACGACGTCCCGCGCGTGCCGGATGTCGTCGAGCGTGCGCGCCAGCTCGAGCACGCTGGCGGCGCCGGCGATGGCCGCCAGAGGAGTGCGCAGCTCGTGACCGAACATCGCGAGGAAGTCGTCCTTGGCGCGGTTCGCCGCCTGCGCCTCCTCGAGCAGCAGGGCGCGCTCGACCTCGGCGCGCTTGCGATCGGTGACGTCCCGCGCGATCTTGGAGGCGCCGACGATCGTTCCCGTGGAGTCGCGGATCGGCGACACGGTGAGCGAGATGTTCAGGCGCCGCCCGTCCTTCGTCTGACGCACGGTCTCGAAGTGATCGACGATCTCGCCGCGTCCGATGCGGGCCAGCACGTCGTTCTCTTCGGACCGCCGCTCGGGCGGGATGATCAGGGTGATGTGCCGACCGATCGCCTCGCTCGCCGTGAAGCCGAACATCCGCTCGGCGGCGGCGTTCCACGTCATGATCACGCCGTCGAGCCCCTTGCTCACGATGGCGTCATCGGAGGAGTCGACGATCGCGGCCAACCGGGCCAGGGCAATGTCTGGTGGCGTGTGTTCGAGCATCGACCTGCCGACATCATATTCATATTCCGTGCCCAGCAGCACGTCGAGAGGGTTCCGTGGGCCGGAGTGGAAAAAGATTTTCCCACTCGGCCGCTGGTAGTATCGCTGAGGCATGGACCTGGGACTGAGCGATACCGTGGTGCTGGTGACGGGCGCGGGGCAGGGGCTGGGGCGCGCCATCGGGCTCGCGTTCGCCGCCGAGCGCGCTCACGTCGCCTTCCACTATCACTCTTCGGGCGACGGCGCGGAGAGCGCGGCCAAGGAGGTACGCGCGCTCGGCGTCAAGAGCCTCGCCGTCCGCGCGGATCTGAGAGTCGAGTCCGAGGTGGCCGCCGCCGTCGAGCGCGTGGAACGCGAGCTGGGACCGATCGGCGTGCTCGTCAACAACGCGGCGGCGACCCAGCGCAAGCTGTTCCTCGAGACGACGCCGGCCGACTGGGCCGCCCAGGTGGACGTGACGGTCAAGGGGACGCTGCTGATCACCCATGCCGTCGTCGGCCTGATGGCGACGCGCGGCTCAGGGGTCATCGTCAACCTGATGGGCGACTCGGGGCGCGTCGGCGAGTCGCGTCTGCTCGTCACCGCCACCGCGCGCGCGGCCACGGTCGGGCTCACGAAATCGCTCGCGCGCGAGTTCGCGCGCGCCGGCATCCGCGCCAACTGCGTCTCGATCGCGCTCGTCCAGACGGAGCGCTTCGACGCGCACGCGGGCGGCGCCCCGCACGAACCCATGAATGACGAGCGCATGAAGAGGATCGTCGCGCAGTATCCGCTGGGCCGCGTGGGCCGGGCCGACGACGTCACGCCGATGGTCCTGCTGCTCGCCTCGCCGCGTGCGGGCTGGATCACGGGGCAGGTCGTGTCGGTCAACGGCGGCTACGCGATGCTCTGAGCGCACGCCCCTTGTCCTCTTCTCCGTTCGGCGCGCGGCAGCCCCGGCGCGAGGACGCGCGTCTGGTGACCGGCCACGGGCGCTACGTCGGCGACGTCGAGCTGCCGCGGATGCTCCACGTCGCGTTTGTCCGCAGCGTGCACGCCCACGCGCGCCTGCGCGCGGTCATGACCAGGCGCGCGGCGGCGGTGCCGGGTGTCGTCCACGTCGCCACGGGCGCCGACGAGACCTTCGCGCGCCACTGCCTGCGGGCGCAGTCGGCGCTGCCCGGCTACGTCGTCACCGAGCAGCCGATCCTGGCGTGGCCCCGGGCGCGCTACGCGGGCGAGCCGCTGGCGGTGGTCGTGGCGACGGATCGCTACGCGGCGGAGGACGGCGCCGCGCTCGTCGACGTGGACGGGGAGCCGCTGGCGGCGACCGTCCAGGCCGATGCCGCCGCGCGTGAGGGCGCGCCGCTCGTCCACGACGAGGCACCGGGCAACATTCTGCTGTCGCGCCGCTTCGAGAACGGCCGCGTCGATCTGGCCATGGACGGCGCGGTGGTCGTGGTCGAGCGGACGTTTCGGACCAACCGCCACACGGCGGCGCCGATGGAGGGCCGCGGCGGCGTCGCCGACTACGACGCCACCGCCGGCAAGCTGACACTCTGGTCGGGGACGCAGGTGCCGCACCTCGCGCGCCACGGGCTCGCCGGTGTGCTCGGCCTTCCCGAGCACAAGATCCGCGTGGTCGCGCCCGACGTCGGCGGCGGCTTCGGCGTCAAGGGCATCCTCTATCCCGAGGACGTCGCGCTCTGCCTGCTCGCCATGCGACTCGGCCGCCCGGTGAAGTGGATCGAGCAGCGCCGCGAGCATTTCCTGGCCTGCGCGCACGCGCGCGACCACCACTACACGATTCGCGTCGGCTTCGACGCGGACGGCCGGCTGCGCTCGCTCGACGCGCGCGCGCTCTGCAACACCGGGGCGTATTCGGTCTTTCCGTGGACGGCGGCGATCGAGCCGCTGATGGTGGGCGGCTTGCTCACGGGGCCGTACAAGCTCGAGCACTACCGCTGCGAGGTCAGCGCGGTCGCGACGAACACGGCGCCCGCCGGGCCGTACCGCGGCGTGGCGCGGCCGGCGACCACGTTCGTGATGGAGCGCCTGCTCGATCTCGGCGCGCGAGCCCTCAACCTCGATCCCGTGCAGATCCGTCGGATCAACCTCGTGACGCCGGACGACCTGCCGTACACCTCCGCCACGCGCCTCGTCCACGACACCGGGGCCTATCCCGTCTGCTTCGCGAAGGTCGTCGAGGCGCTCGACTACGAGACGTTCCGCGCCGAGCAGGCGCAGCTGCGCACCGAGGGCCGCTACCTCGGCATCGGCTTCGCCAACTACAACGAGCTCACGGGCCTCGGCCGCGCGGCGTCCGCCGGCCCGCGGATGCCGTTCCGCACCGGCCACGAGGGCGCGACGGTGCGCATGGACCCGTCGGGCGCGGTCACCGTGCTGGCCGGCGTGACGTCACAGGGGCAGTCGACGGAGACGACGCTGGCTCAGATCGCCGCCGCCGACCTCGGCGTGCCGTTCGCATCGGTCAGCGTCGTGCTCGGCGATACCGACGCCACGCCGTTCGGCCTCGGCGCCTTCGCCTCGCGCCAGGCCGTGATCGGCGGCGGCGCGGTGGCCCTCGCCGCGCGCGCGGTGCGCGAGAAGGCGCTGCGCATCGCCGCGCATCTGCTGGAGGCGGCGGCGGAGGATCTCGAGGTCGCCGACGGCAGCGTCAGCGTGCGCGGCACGCCGGGCCGCACGCTCGCGCTGGCCGAGGTCGCGCGCGTGGCGAACCTCGAGACCAACCGCCTGCCGGCGGACCTCGAGCCCGGGCTCGAGGCCACGCGCTTCTACGACCCGATCCGCGGCACGTTCGCGGCGGGGTCGCAGGGGGCGATCGTGGAGGTCGATCCGGCGACGGGCACGCTGGCGATCCGCCGCTGGGTCTGCGTCGAGGATACGGGCCGCGTGATCAATCCGATGGTCGTCGAGGGCCAGGTGCACGGCGCGATCGCGCAGGGCATCGGCGGCGCGCTCGTCGAGCACCTCGTGTACGACGCCGAGGGCCAGCTGATCACCGGCAGCTTCATGGACTACGCGCTGCCCGCGGCCACGATGCTGCCGCCGTTCGAGCTGGACCACATCGAGGAGCCGGCCGACAACCTGCTCGGCGTGCGCGGCGTCGGCGAAGGCGGGACGCTCGGTCCGGCCGCGGTGCTCGCCAATGCCGTTGCCGACGCGCTGGGGATCGAGACGAACGAGCTGCCGCTGACGCCGCCGCGCCTGTGGGAGGCGGGGGTATGGGGGCCATGTCGGGGCCCCGAGCACGCCGCGCGGAAACGAGGAGCGGCCCGATTCACTCGGGGCGCGACGAGCGTTGGGGGGTATGGGGGGCCATTTCGGGGCCCCCCATCTAGAAGATCTCGCTGAGAACCCTTCCCTCGACGTCGGGCATCGCGACGCCGAGCAGCGTCGCCAGCGTCGGCGCCACGTCGCGGCTCTGGATCCGGGCAAGCTTGGCGCCGCGCCGGATCCCCGCGCCCGACGCCAGGAAGAATGCCGCGTTGCCCGGCGCCTCCGGGCGCTGGCCGTGGGTGCCGCGATATTTCGGCGCGCCGTTCTCGTCCTCGCCGGCCGTCTCGTCCGAGAACTGATAGCCGGGCTTCGCCTCGAAGACCGCGTCGGGCAGCATCCGGTGGTCGGCCGGCAGCCCCAGCTCGGCGAATCGCTCACGCGGCCACGTGGCCGCCACGCCGTCCATCTTCGCGATCTCGCCGGCCAGCGAGCGCAACGCGCCGGCGTCGCAGTCGAGCGCATAGAGATAGCCGGCGCCGTGATTCATCACGAAGCACGCCTCGCCGCTGAAGCCCGCCACCCCATCGCCGCGCATCGCCCCCAGCCGCCGCAGTCTGACGTTCGGGCGGATGTCGCGCTCGACGGGGAGGAAGCCGTGATCGGAGACGACGAACACGGCGGCGCGCTCGCGCACGGCGGCCGGCAGCGCGGCCAGCAAGCGTCCGATGCACGCGTCGATGTACTCGATCGCCCAGTAGACCTCGGGCGCGCGCGGGCCGAACAGGTGCTGGTGGCTGTCGGCGCAGAGGAAGTGGACCATCAGCATGTCCGGCGCGTGCCGCCGGACGGCGTGGGCGGCGACCTCGGCGACCATCGCGTCCTTGAGGAACCGTTTGGGCAGCAGCGCCCACTCGCCCTGGCGATCCAGCGGAAAACCGGCGGCCCTCAGCTCGTCCCAGACCGTGCGCGCCGTCTGCGTCTCGAACACGCGCTGGTCCTTGAAGAACGGCAGGTTGAACGCGAGCGACGGCGAGTGGCGCGTCGCCGGCCAGTCGACGGCGGCCACCTTCAGGCCCGCGGCCGCGGCGCGATCGTAGACGGTCGGCGCGGCGAGGATCGCGCTCGCGTCGTAGATCGGATCGCCGGTGAGGTCCTCGGCCCGTCGTGTGGCGCGATTGAGGATGTGATTGGCCACGACGCCGTGGCGGGCGGGCCGGACGCCCGTGACGAGGCTCACGTGCGTCGGCCACGTCGTGCTCGGGAAGACGGCCGTCACGCCGTCGGCGACCGCGCCGCGCTCGGCGAGCGCGCGCAGCGTCGGCGCCTTCACCCGCTCGTCGCGCCAGTAGAAGTCGGCGAAGCCATCGATCGACACCAGGAGGACGAAGGGGCGGGCCATCTATTTATCAACCTTCCGCAGCCAGCTTCGCCTTGAGCACCTTGCCCGTCGCACTGCGCGGCAGCGCGCCCACGAGCCTCACGCGCCGTGGATACTTGTAACCCGCCAGCCGCTCACGACAGTAGCAAATCAGCTCGTCGGCGGTGGCACGGGCCGCGCTGCGCAGCACCACGAAGGCCGCGACCTCCTCGCCGAGCTCGGCATGGGCGACACCGACGACGGCGGCCTCGGCCACGTCCGGATGGGTCAGCAGCATCGCCTCCACCTCGGGCGGGAAGACCGAGTGGCCGGCTCTGAGAATGCGCTCGCGCTTGCGTCCGGTGATGCGCACCCAGCCGTCGCGGTCGATGGTCGCGAGATCGCCCGTCCGGAACCAGCCGTCGGCCAGGACCGCACGCGTGTCCTCGGGCGCACCGAGATACGCATCCATCACGGCCGGCGTGCGGATCAGCAGCTCACCGGCGTCGCCGGCGCCGAGCGTGCGGCCATCGTCGTCCACCACGCGGGCCTCGACGCCGGGCACCGCGCGCCCCACCGCGTCAGGGAAGTCGCTTGGATCAGCGGCCAGGTACGACAGCGGGCGGAACAGCTCGGTCATCCCGTAGCCGCGCACGATGCGCACGCCGGTGCGCGCGCGCCACGCCTGCGCGGTCTCCCACGGGCAGGGCGCGGCACCCGACACGGCCAGCCGGAGTCGCGGACCGCCGGCGAAGGCGGGCAGGTCGAGGAGGCGCCGGAACATCGTCGCCACGCCGGGGAAGACGGTGATCGTCTCGCGGCTCAGGAGATCGGCCACACCCTCGGGCGTGAAACGCTCGACGAGGCGAACGGCGCTCCCGACGAGCAGCGGAGCGAGCAGCGCGCCGTTCAGGCCGAACGAGTGCGAGAGCGGCAGCGCGGCGAGCACGACGTCGTCGGGCGTCAGCGCCATCACCGGTCCCGCCCACGAGCGCTGCGCGAAATCGACGGCGGCGTGCGAGAGCAGCGCGCCCTTCGGCCGGCCCGTCGAGCCGGAGGTGTAGAGCACCAGCGCGGGCGCGACGGGCGCGTCGCGCGTCGTCCACTCGGCACGTTCGGCCTGCACGTCCTCGAGCAGCAGCGCCGGCTTCAGATCCGCCAGGATCTCCGCGCGCTCCTCGGGTTTCAGCAACGGGTCGAGGGGAGCGACCGTGACGCCGGCCTTGAGTCCGCCGAGCACGGCGACCACGAGCTGCCAGCGGTTCGGGATCACGAGCGCGACGCGGTGGCCGGCATGGAGCCCACGCCCGGCCAACGACCGCGCGAACCCGCCCGCCCGTGCGTCCAGCTCGCCGTAGGTGAGGGTCCCGCCGTCCCAGACGAGCGCCGTCCGCTCGGGCTGCGCGTGCGCGGTGGCCTCCACGTGCGCCGCGAAATTCACGGCGCCCCGCCGCGGCTGCGCTCATGCGCGTCGCGCTTGCGCGCGTAGACGAGGAAGACGGCCATGGCCGCGCCCACGACGGCGAGCACGGAGACGACGACACCGATGACGCCGAGCGGGCTGTGGAGCGCGCGCTGAACCGCCGGCGACAGCGGAGAATCGAGCGCGATGAGCGCGTAGAGGATCAGCACCTCGAGCGCGCTCAGCACGACGAGGATGATGATCGCCGTGCTCACAGGTCGCTCACTGGCCGCTGCGGAAGCCCAGCAACAGCACGCCGCCGCCCACCAGGGCGATGCCGAGCCACTCGCGCAGGCCGGGACGCTCGCCCAGGAACGCGGTGGCGAAGACGGCGACGAGCACGACGCTGAGCTTGTCGACCGGCGCCACCTTCGAGGCGTCGCCCGCCTTGAGCGCGCGGAAGTAGCAGATCCAGGACGCGCCGGTGGCCAGCGCCGACAGCACGAGGAAGAGCGCGGACTTCGGCGGGATCGCGAACGGGCTCTGCCACTTGCCCGTCGCATAGACCAGCGCGCCCAGGGTCAGCGCGACGACGACGGTGCGCAACAGCGTGGCGAAATCGGACTCGATCGCCTCGATGCCCACCTTGGCGAAGATCGCGGTCAGGGCGGCGAAGAGCGCCGACAGCAGCGCCCACGGCAACCAGCCGGACAGTGTCATAGGAACTCCCTCCAGGCGTCGGAGGCGCGCCCCGCTAGCCCAGGTTCATCTGCTCTAGCGAGAGTCGGGATCGACCAGGGCGAGGATCTTGCCCACTGTCTCCTCGAGTACATCGGCCGGCGCAGTGGCAATGCGGCGCGCCTTTCGAACTCGCCAGTCCAGGCTCTTGAGCTGATCAGAGAGAACCGCACCCTCGACGCCGAGCCCCGCCGGAAGGAGGACCTCGAATGGATATCCCTTCACCTGCGAGGTGACCGGGCAGCAGAGTGCCAGGCCGACCCGGCGGTTGTACGAACTCGGTGAGATCACCAGGGCCGGCCTATGCCCGGCCTGCTCGTGACTCGCTTGAGGATTGAACTGAAGCCACACGAGATCGCCGCGCGAGGGAACGTATGAGGCCACTACCAGATCTCGCGGCCGACCCGTTTACCCGTCGCGACCTCATCATGCAGATTCTTTGGCTTCACCTTCTTGAGAAGGGCGTTCAACGCGTACTTGCGAGTTCGGAGTGGCCGAACCAGGAGCCGGCCGTTTTCGACTGAAAGATCGACAGGGGAGCCTTCCTCGACTTGGGCCTCGGCGGCAAATGACCGGGGAATTCGTAACCCCAGGCTGTTTCCCCACTTCTGGATCCGTGTTTCCATGTCATCATCCTCGTGGATATACAATGAGGATACGCGGCTGAGGCGCGATTCGTCAATTCTACGAGCCGGGCAGGAAGTCCTCGAGGCGCAGCCGTTCCCACACCTCCGGCGGCACGCGGTGGCGCGGCGTGTAGGCGGCGAGCGAGGGCTTGGCCGTCGCGTCCACGCCCCACTTGGCGGTGTAGCCGTCCTCCTTCGCCGAGGGATCCAGGTCGGAGCCGCGCGCGTGGGTGACGATGGCGATGTCACGATCGGGCTGGCAGCGCGTGGCCAGCGCCCACGTGACCTGGCGGTCGTCGAAGACGTCGACGTCCTGATCGACGACGACGACACGCTTCATGTAGAGGTCGGCGCCGAAGACGGCCATGATCGCGTTCTTGGCCTGGCCCGCGAGCCGCTGCTCGATCGAGACGTAGCAGGTGAACGGCGCCGGCACGCGCACCGCGCGCACCGAGGGCACCATGGCCCGGACGGCGCGATAGAGGTTGGCCTCCATCGGGATCGTGGACAGCAGCATGTGGTCGAGGTGGGCGACGGTGATGTCCTGGAACATCGCGTCGCGCCGGTGCGTGATCGCCTTCACCTTGACCACCTCGCGCTGGCGCTCGCCGAGGCTGTAGCCGGTGAACTCGCCGAACGGGCCCTCGGCCGTGCGCTTGCCCGGGAGGATCTCGCACTCGAGCACCATCTCTGCGTGCGCGGGCACCAGCACGTCGGAGGTCTGGCACTTCACCAGCTCGAGCGGCTCGCCCAGCAGCGCGCCCATGATCGCGCGCTCGTCCTCGTCGATCGAGCCGATGGCCAGCGCGCCGAGCGCGATGGCCGGATGCACGCCGATCACCAGCCCCAGCTGCAGCGCCTCCCCGCGCTGCTCGGCGATCTGCTGAAACTCCCACAGGTGCTTGCCGAGCGTGAGGTGGATCGACGTCGTGTCGCGACTCTGGATCATCAGCCGGTTGTAGGCGCAGTTCCACGTCTCGGCGGCCGGGTCTTTCGCGAACGAGATGGCGGCGGTGATGTACGGCCCCGCGTCGCCCTGGTGGTGCACGATCTGCGGCAGGGCGTAGAGGTCCACCTCCGCGCCCCTCAGCACCACCTCGTGCACCGGCGCCCTCGTGATCACGCGCGGCGCGACCGGCCGTTCCATCGCGCGCAGGTACGTCTGCAGCATCGCGTCGGGCGCGCAGCTCAGTGCTATGGCCAGGCGCGAGCGGCTCGCGTGGAGGTTGGTGAGCACCGGGAATTTCGTGCCCTTGACGCTCTCGAAGAGCACCACCGGTCGCTGACGGCGCTCCTTCTCGAGCTTCACGACGAACGCGGTGATCTCGTACG
>QHSB01000240.1 GCA_003220335.1 Candidatus Rokuibacteriota bacterium | reverse complement strand
GACGAGCGGTTCACCCGACTCCGCCTCGCGACGCTGGCGCAGCCGACCGCCGGCGACTGCATCTGGTGGTACGGGCAATATCTCACCGACGACGGCTACATGCGGCTGGGCCGGCTCATCGTCACCGAGGCGTTGAAGCACGGCGACAGCGAAGAACGCAAACAGCCCGGCTACCGGTACGTGCGCAGCCGTCTCGCGGGCGGGCGCGAAGTGCCCAAGCGTGCCGAATCCCTCTTTCTCGCCGCGCGCCAACGCTATCTGCGCGATGGCGACGTCGACGGAGCGGAACGGCTGCTCGACGAGGCGCTGCGTGTCGCCCCCAGTGGCTGCGTCGCGGTCTCGAGGCCGATCCGGATTCCTGGCGCGCGCTGCACAATCTGGGACGCTCACTCCTCGAGCTCGAGCGGTGGGAAGAATCCGAGCGGGCGCTGGTGAAGGCTGTCCAGCTGTTTCCGGAGGACATGGAGGGCAGGCTGCGGCTGGCCCGCGCTCTGTATGCCCAGGGGAAGTTCGACCGGTACGCGGCCGAGACGCGGAACGCCCTGCAGATCGCCCGCGGGTGGTCGCGCGGTCCTGCCGTCGCGGGCGCCGCGACGTTCCTGGAGAAATTCGAACGGTGGGGCCCAGGCGCGGCGCCACCTCCCGCCCCGGACGTCGAGCCGCTACTCGGCTACGGCCAAGACTAAGGAGGCCGAATGCGTCGCCTACTCGCACTGCTCGGTATTGCGGCGGTCGCCGCCCTCGCGACGCCCGCGCATGCGCTGGAGGTTTATCGCTGGATCGAGGGCGCCACCGTCGTCTACAGCGACCAGCCGCCGCCGACCGGCGCGGTGCTCACCTCGCTGCCCCGCCGCGCGCCGCTGCCGGTGGTGACGGCGCCGGACGCGCCGCGTGCAGACACGCCGCCGCCGGTCGAGGCGGCGCCGGCGGAGACGGCGGCCGTGCCGCCGCCGCCGGCGGCCGACGTCATCGTGGGCGCGGGACCGGCGACGTTCGACGAGATCCTCGAGCTCTCAGGGATGCGCCCGCAGCTCCCGGGCATCGTGCGCGCGCTGGCGGCCGAGTACCTGCCGGCCGCGGGACAGCTCAGCGAGCACGACACCGCGCTCGTCGGCCAGGTCGTGGCCCGACACTTCGCGCCCGAGCGGCTTTATGCCGTCATTCGCGACGACTTCCGGCGCCGGGTCGATCACAAGGGGCTCGACGCGATGGCGGTGTGGTTCCGTTCGCCGATCGGCCGCCGGATCACGGCGCTCGAGATCGCCGCTTCGAGGCCGGAGGTGGCGCCGAAGATCGACGCCTACGCGGCCGGGCTGAAGACGTCGCCGGCTCCGGCCGCTCGCCTCGAGCTGGTGCAGCGCCTCGACTGGGTGACGGGGACGAGCCACGAGACGACGGAGCTCGGGCTCTCGATCGCCGGCAGCGTGGCGCGCGCCGCGGCCGCCGCCGCGCCCGCGGAGCGTCGAACGCGCGCGGGCCTGGTGGAGCGCCGCGTCGAGGAGATGCGTGGCCAGATGGCGGCCCTCGTTGGGCAGAACGTTCTTGCCCAGATGCTCTACGTCTATGGGCCGCTGAGCGACGCCGAGCTCAAGGAGTACGTCGACTTCCTGGCGTCGCCTCCGGGCCGCGCCTACGGCCGGGCTGCCCAGAGCGCCCTGCTGCGCGTGGTGCGCGAAGTCGCCGATCGAACAGCGCTCGAGGTGCTGCGCGCGGTCCCGCCGCAGCGCTGGGTGAGTGCGCAAAAGGCTGCGGGGGCGACGGCGCCACGCTGAGACCGCCGTCCGTGGCAAACCTCTTGCACTCGAATGGGGTGGAGGAGTTGCACCGATGAATCGACTGACGGTCGACGAGCGACGCCGTGCGAACGAGCTGAGACGGGTGGCTGCGACGACCCGCGCACCGCGGGCCGTCACCCTCGAGCACCTGGAGCCGCGCGGCGCCGGATGGGGACGCAACGCACGCATCGCGACGCTCGTTACCCTGGCCGTCGGTGGCGCGCTCGCCGTTCTCCAGCTCGCCCAAACGCTCTCGCTCTACGGTCCCGGCTCCGTCCTCGACTGGCTCCTCCCGCGGCTATGAACATGGGGGGCCCCGAAATCGCCCCCCGTCCCCCCAGCGTTTCGCCGCGCCCCGGCGAAGCCGTGGCGCGTCTCTAAATCGCCAGGGCGTAGCCGTCGCGGCGAGGGTCGGCGCCGGCCATGAGGGCGCCTGACGCCGCGTCGCGCATGAGCCCCTGCCCGCCGCCGACGATCCAGGACCAATCGGCGATCGCGTTCATCTGATGGCCGCGCGCGGCGAGGCCCTCACGCACCTCCGGCGCGATCCGCGCCTCCGCGTCGACGAGACGATCGCGATAGACACGCACGCGCGGAGCCTCGATCGCTTCCTGGACGTTCATGCCGAACTCCAGCGCGTTGAGCAGCATCTGCGCCGTCGTTTGCAGAATTCCGTACGAGCCGGGCGTGCCGACCGAGAGCGCGAAGGCCCCGTCGCGGAAGACCTGCGTCGGCGACATCATCGTCCCCGCCTTGCGGCCCGCGCGGACGGCGTTGGGCGAGGCCGGATCGAGATCCATCCACTTGAGGATGTTGTTGAGCACGAGGCCGGTGCCCGGGATCGCGAAGCCGGAGCCGAACGGGACGCCCAGGGTCTGCGTGACCGAGACCACGGTGCCGGCGGCGTCCGCGCACGCGAAGTGCGTGGTGTGCTCGTCGGCGAACTTCGCGGGGTGCCCCTCCACGATCTGGTTCGGCAGCCGGTCGCGCGTGTGACGCTCGCCCTCGCTCACCGCGGCGCGCTTGGCGTCGATGCGCGCGCGCTGGCTGTCGGCGTACTTCTTCGACAAGAGCCCCTTGATGGGCACGTCGGGCGAGTACGCGTAGGCGAGGCGATCGGCGGAGCCGAGCTTCACGGCCTCGATCAGGTGATGCAGATAGTCGACGGAGTTGTGGCCCCACCCACGCAGGTCGTAGCCTTCCAGGATGTTCAGCGTCTCCAGCATCTGGAAGGCGGAGAACGGCGGCGGCATCGAGTAGATCTGCTGGCCGCGATACGCGATGGTCGCGGGCTCGCGCCACTCCGGCTTGAACTCCGCCAGGTCGTCCTCGCCGAGCCAGCCGCCGGCCTCCCGCACGGCGCGCGCGATCGCCTTGCCCACCGGGCCGCGGTAGAAGACCTCGGCGCCGCCCTCGGCCACCTGGCGGAACGTCGACGCCAGCTCCCTGTAGGTCACCACGCCGCCCGCGCGCGGCTCGCCGGCGCCGAGATAGAGCCGCGCGGCTTCCTTCGAGCGGCCGAGCGTGGCCCGCGCGGCCTCGACGAACTCCACGTTCTTGAACGTCAGCGGCACGCCGCGCTCGGCGTGGCCGATGGCCGGCGCCAGCACGCGCGCGCGGTCCATGGTGCCGAAGCGCTCCAGCGCCGCCAGCCAGCCGCCGAGGTTGCCCGGCGTCGCGCACGACTTCGGCCCGCCCGCCAGCTCGTCCTCGGTGCAGCGCGCGGCATCGGCCGCCCGCGGCGCGCGGCCGATGAAGTCGAGCACGTGCCGCTCGCCGCCGCGCGAGATCAGCATGAGGCCGATACCCGCGGCGCTCGACATGAACGGCTCGACGACGTTGAGCGTCGAGCCGACGGCCACCGCGGCGTCCACCGCGTTGCCGCCGGCCAGTAATATTTCGATGCCGGCCATCGACGCGAGCGGGTGCGCGGAGGTGACGACGCCGCGACGGCCCATGACGGTCGGACGGTACGCGAGACGATGCGGAGGCATGGGGGCTCCTTCAGGCGCGCTCGCGAACGAGCCCGCGCAGTCGTGGATCCAGCAGGTCGCGCAGACCGTCGCCGAGCAGGTTGAGGCCGAAGATCGTGAGCATGATGGCGGCGCCGGGATAGAGCACGAGCCACGGCGCCTGCTGCAGATACAGGCGGCCCTCGGCCAGGATGTTGCCCCACGAGGGCACGTAGGGCGGCACGCCGACGCCGAGGAAGGACAGCGCCGCCTCCGTGAGCACGGCGGCGGCGAACACGAACGAGCCCTGCACGATCACGGGCGACAGGCAGTTCGGCAGCACGTGACGCGTGACGATGACGACGTCGGAGACGCCGAGAGCGCGCGCCGCCTCGACGTACGTCGTCTCGCGGATCACCAGCACCGAGCCGCGCACGATGCGCGCCACGCGCGGCGCGTAGACGACCCCGATCGCGACGATGACGTTGGTGACGCTCGGGCCGAGCGAGGCCATCAGCGCGATGGCCAGGATGATGGCCGGGAAGGCCATCAGACCGTCCATCACGCGCATCACCGGGTTGTCGAGCCGACGCCAGTAGCCGGCCGCGAGGCCGCAGACGAGCCCGACCGCGAACGCGAGCAGCACCACGGCCGCGCCCACGAGGAGCGAGAGCCGCGCGCCGTACACGACGCGGCTCCACACGTCGCGACCGACGTCGTCGGTGCCGAACCAGTGCAGAGCCCCGGGCGCCGTCAGCCGCGCCGAGACCTCCATGCGCAGGGGGTCGCCGGCGATGACGGGCGCCAGCGCGCCGACCAGCGTGGTGACGCCGAGCAGCACGAGGCCGACCACCGTCGCCCGTCGGCGCACCAGGCGCGACAGCCACAACGGCCCGCGCCGTGCGGTCTCGGCGGGTCGTGGGAGCGCCAGGACGCTCATTGGACCGGGGTCCGCACGGCCGGCTCAAACCGCAGGTGGCCCGCCCGAGGCGCGGGTGGCTTCATTGGTATCGAACCCGCGGATCGAAGACGACGTACGACAGGTCCACGGCCAGGTTCACCAGCATGTAGATGCCCGCGATGCACAGCACCACGCCCTGGATGACGGGATAGTCGCGGCGCAGCACGGCCGAGATGATGAGCCGGCCGAGCCCGGGAATGTTGAAGACCTGCTCCACGATGACGGAGCCGGAGATGAGGATGGCCAGCGAGATGCCGATGACGGTGATGGTCGGGATCATCGCGTTCTTGAGCGCGTGCTTGTAGACGACGGCGCGCTCGCTGAGGCCGCGGGCGCGGCCGGCCGTGATGAACGGCTCGCGCAGCACGTCCAGCATGGCCGAGCGTGCGATGCGCGCGATGAGCGCCGACTGCACGACGCCCAGCGCGAACGCGGGCAGCGTGAGCGAACGCAGCGTGCCGAGCCACCCGGACTCGAGCGGCACGTAGCCGGCCACGGGAAACCAGCCCAGCCGCACCGAGAAGACCAGGATCAGCAGCAGGCCGAGGAGAAAGTTCGGGATCGAGATGCCGACGAGCGCGCCCGCCATCAGCGCCTGGTCGGCCGTCCCGTCGTGGTGGCGCGCCGCCACCACGCCGGCCGGCACGCCGAGCGTGACGGCGATCAGGGTCGCGTAGAGGGTCAACAAGATCGTCGGCTCGGCGCGATCCACGATCGCCTCCAGCACCGGACGGCGCAGGAAGATCGACTGGCCGAGGTCGCCCCGCGCCAGCCGCCCGTACCAGCGGAAGAGCTGGACGTGAAAGGGCGCGTCGAGGCCCAGCTGGCGCTGGATGCGCGCGACGTCGTCCGGGCTCGCGTCGGGCCCCGCGATGATCGAGGCCGGATCGCCGGGGGCGAGGTGGATCAGCACGAAGGCGACGGTGGCGACGACGAGGATGACGGGGATGAGCGCCAGCAGGCGCCGCGCGACGTACGTCTTCACGCGCCCGGCGTCACTTCGATAGCCAGACGTTCCAGAAGGCCATCTCGCCGGTGGGATGGTAGCCGTGCAGCTCCTTGCGCGTCACCTCGAGCGTGAAGAAGTCGCCGAACTTCACGCGGCCGACGTCCTCGTAGAAGATCGCCTGCACCTTGCCCCACATCACCTTCCTCTTACGCGGCTCGCTCTCGCGCGCGACCGCGTCGAGCCAGCGGTCCTTTTCCTCATGGCACCACCAGCCCGGCCAGTTGCACTGCACGCCCGTGTTGTAGGCGGGCTCGGGGTTGAACGTGATGGCGGTGGAGAAGACGTCCCAGACCTCCGGCTTGTTGCGACGCTGCACCAGCGTGGCCCAGTCCACGACCTGGAGGTCGATCTTGAATCCCGCCGTCTCCAGCTGCTGGCGGGCGACGAGCGCGTTCTTGTACATCCACTCGTATTCCTTGGTGGTGATCCAGCGCACCGGCTGCCCGGCATAGCCCGCGTCCTTCAGGAGCTTCTGCGCCTTCGCGGGATTCCGCTGGTTGTACGCGTCCTCGCCGACCTTCGTGTACCACTGCGGCTGCTCGACGTGCATGAGCGACGGATCCACCCGGTAGAAAGTCTTGTTGCCCCAGCCCGCCGCGAGGATCGGCTCCATGTCGAGCGCCGCCTGGAACGCCTGGCGGATGCGCTTGTCGGTCATGAGCCCCTGCTTGTGGTTCAGCACCGCCGTCGTCCAGCCGGCGGGCTTGATGATGCCGGGCACGATGTCGCGCACGGTCTTGACCCGCTCGTACTGATCCGGCTTGATCTGTTGGCCATAGTGATACTCGCCGGTCTCGACGCCGGCCAGGCGCACGGCCACGTCGGGCACCGGCACGAAGAGGATCTCGTCGAGGTAGGCCACACGCTTGCCGCCCGGGCCGTTGGGCGGGTCCGTACGCGCGACGTAGTCCTTGAAGCGCGCGAGGCGGATGTGGCGGTCGGGCTTGTGCTCGACGAAGCGATACGGCCCCGTGCCGATGTACTCCTTGATCGGTTGATCACCGGCGCCGTCGGCGATCTCCTTCGGATAGATGGCCGCGCCGTTGTTGGGCCGCGCCAGTACTTGAAGGAGCGAGCCCGACGGCTCCTTCAGGTACATCGCCACCGTGTACGGATCCTTCGCCTCCACGCCCTCCACGTTGCGCCACGCCGCCTTGCCCGGCGTCGCCAGCCGCCCCCAGCGCTTGAGCGATGCGACGACGTCCGCGGAGGTCAGCTCCTTGCCGTTGTGAAATTTCACACCGTGGCGCAGCTTGAAGAGGTACGTGCGCCCATTGTCGGTGACCGTATGAGCATCGACGAGCATCGGCACAGCGTTGTACTGGCGGTCGTACGTGAAGAGGGTCTCGTAGATGTGCCAGGTGATCTGCTGCACGATGACGGCCGTCGTCGTGTGCAGGTCCAGCGTGGGCGGCTCGCCGATCATGGCCGCGCGCAACACGCCGCCGGTGCGTGGCTGCTCGGACGGCTGCACGACCTCCGGAGCGGCGAGCGCGAGCACGACGGCGAGTGCTAAGACGGCGGGTCTCATGGCAGGCTCCTTAGGCGCGAATAGTACCGCAACTGTGCTATAAGTCCTTGTGCTCAAGACGGCGCGACGCCGATTCAGGCGCCTTCGCCTCCTCGTCGTCCTCGTCGCCGCGTTCGTCCTCTTCGTCGTGACGGTCCCGGCGGTCTTCATCGCCGTGAGCTGCTATCGGCCGTTCGTGAGGGTGGCCGAGCCCCCGATGGAAACGATCCGGGCGACGGCCGGCGTGCCCAACTACGCGCGCGAGGGCTCGGCGACGTTCCTCACGCTGCCCGCACGCTCCATCGTCTCCAGCACCGAGGAGTACGCGGCCTTCGTGGCGCGGCGCCCGCCGAGCCGCTTCCCGTGGCTCGGGTCCATCGGCCAGTTCTGGCGGACGTATGCCGGCGCGTGCCGCGCGACGCGCAAGGCCTACGCCTTCGACGCCGGCGAGCATCTCAGGCTCGGGCTGGTCGGCGTGAGCTTCTCGGGCGAGCAGGCGCTCAGGGGCGCGTACGAAGTCACGCTCGGACGATTGGGCGAGTGGCTGGGCGGCCACCGCACCGACGAAGACGCGTTCGCGCGCCGCACGGCGGAGGAGTACGGCCGCTTCATCCACGCGGGCCCCTGGTACGAGTTCCCGTTCGCGACAAAGCTGCGCGCGCTGTGGCGCGAGACTCCGCTCTGGGGCCCGCACCCGGCGCGCAAGTGGGAGCGCAAGGTCTTCCTGAGCACCGCGTACGGCACGAACGCGGTGTATGCACGCCTCGTCCTCGCCGCGACCGGCAGCGCCTACGCGGCGGAGGATCAGGAGATCCGCGCCTGGATGGAGGACGTGCCCGCCGACGCATTCGCCGACGCGCGCGTGAAGAACCTCCGGGCGCTCGGGCCGGGCGCCTTCATCGTCGGCCTGCCACGCCACGACAGCTTCACGGCCGTGGCTCTCGGCCTCCTGCGCCGCGGGGCGAGCTTCCGGGACATCGCCGGCAACAACGTCATCGTGCTGACGACGCTCGGTCCCCGCGACACGCCGCGCGCGCTGCCGTCGGCGGCGGCCATCGTGTTCGACGAGCGGCTGCTGACGAATCCGACCGTCACGCGCCTGGCCGTACGCGCCCCGGTGCAGGCGCTCGGACCGATCGTCGCGGCGCTCGAGCGCCACGGCGCGAGCATCGAGTACTTCTACGACTACTGAGGCATCGGCCCCTCGTTCAGCCGGTGCAGCGCCCAGCCGTCGCCGGCACGCTCGAGCACGCTGAGCGCGCCGTAGTCCTGGCCCAGCGCGAGCAGCCGGCCGAGCGGCAACCCGAGCGCGTGGCAGAGCAGCGCCCGATTGGTGCCGCCGTGGGCGACGATGGCGATGGCGCGGCCGGGTGCTCCGGCCACGATCGCGTCGAAGGCGGGGCCCGCGCGCGCGAGCAGGTCCGGCACGCTCTCGCCCTCGGGAAAAGGAAACTCGCCGATGCGCCCCATCCAGTCGGCGAACGCCTCGGGCTCGCGCGCGCGGATCTCGTCGGCGGTCAATCCCTCCCAGCGGCCCATCGCCATCTCGCGCAGATCGGGCACGAGCGTGGGCGTCAGCCCGTGCGGCGCGCCGATGATCTCGCCGCTGCGCCGCGCGCGCCCGAGGTCGCTCGTGTAGAGCGCGGCGATCGATGCGCCGGCGAGCCGGCGCGCCTGCGCGACGCACTGCGCCTCGCCGCGCGCGGACAACGGCACGTCGAGGTGGCCAATGAACCGCCGCGGGTCGGCGTGCGCCACCTCGCCGTGGCGCAGCAGATAGATCAGGATCGCGCGTGCGCCCACGCGGAGACCGTCAGCAGCGCCGCCAGCTCGGCCAGCTCCACGCCCGCGCCGAGGACGTCGCCGGTGACACCGCCCAGCCGGCCCGCGAGGAAGACGCCGAGACCCAGCGCGCTCGCGGTGCCGACGGCGAGGGCAACGACGCCGGGCCAGCCCAGGACGGCGACGGCCACCACGAGGGCGATGGCCAGCGACGCCGGCGCCGCCGCGCGGTCGAGCCCGGCGGAAAAAACCGCGCCCTGCCCACCGGCGCGCGCGGCGGGGAACAGTCGCCCCAGCAGCGCGGGAGTCGCGCGCGCGATGGCGGGCGCCGCGACGAGGGTGCGCCAGCGCGTCCCGGGCGGCAGCTCGCTCACCGCAGCCAGCTCGAGCATCAGAAAGAGGATGAGACCGATGGCGCCGAACGTCCCGATGCGGCTGTCACTCATGATCGCGAGCCGCGTCGCCGGGTCCCGGCCGGACAACCCGTCGAGGCAGTCGGCGAGGCCGTCGAGGTGCAGGCCGCCCGTGAGGAGCTTCCACACCGTCACCGTCAGCAGCGCGGCGAGCAGCGGCGGGAAGACGCGCCCGGTTCCCGCGTCGACGGCGGCGAGGACGAGCCCCAGCGCGGCGCCGACCACCGGGAACCAGGGCGCGGCGCGGCCGAGGTCCTCCAGGCCGGCGTGGCAGCGACGGGACATGGGCAGAATCGTCAGGTAGCGCAGGGCCAGCAGGGCACGCGACACGGGGGGCATGCTAGCACGCTGCAAGAAATTTACCCTCGCGCAAGAAGTTGTTTGACACCGCGCCATCCTGCACGGACAATCGAAATCACCGGGGGGGCGAATCTTCAGCACAGCGAGGAGTTTCGTCCATGAATCGGACCAGCGTGGCTGAGAAGTGGGTCGACGGCACCGCCGGCATGACCCGGCCGTCCAACGTCGTGTGGTGCGATGGCTCCAAGGCCGAGTACGAGCGCCTGATCGAGGAGATGCTCCGCGACGGCACGCTGCTCCCGGTCAACACACACACCTATCCCGGCTGCTACCTGCACCGCAGCCACCCCTCCGACGTCGCCCGCACCGAGCAGCTCACCTTCATCTGCACGCGCGAAAAGGACGACGCCGGCCCCACCAACAACTGGATGGCGCCGGCGGAGGCCAAGGCGAAGGCGGGCGAATACTTCAAGGGCGCGATGCGCGGCCGCACGATGTACGTGATCCCCTATCTCATGGGCCCCGCCGGCTCGACGATGAGCCGCACGGGCATCATGGTCACCGACAGCGCCTACGTGGTGGCCAGCATGCACATCATGGCCCGCGTCGGCGACGTGGCGATCAAGGCCATGCGCCGCGACGACGACTTCATCGCCGGCGTGCACTCGCTGGGCGATCTTTCCCCCGACCGCCGGCTCATTCTGCACTTCCCCGAGGAGAAGCTCATCTGGAGCGTCGGCTCTGGCTACGGCGGCAACGCGCTGCTCGGCAAGAAGTGCCACGCGCTGCGCCTCGGCTCGTGGCAGGCGCGCCAGGAGGGCTGGCTCGCCGAGCACATGCTGATCATCGGTGTCGAAGACCCGCAGGGCGAGGTCACCTACCTCGCCGCCGCCATGCCGAGCGCGTCGGGCAAGACCAACCTCGCGATGGCGGTCTCGTCGCTGCCGGGCTGGCGCGTGTGGACGGTCGGCGACGACATCGCCTGGATCCACGTGGACGCGACCGGCCAGCTACGCGCCATCAACCCCGAACGCGGCTTCTTCGGCGTCGCGCCCAACACCAGCCCGAGGACGAATCCCAACGCGACCGCGATGGTGAAGAGCAACACGATCTTCACCAACGTCGCGCTGACACCGTCGGGTGAGCCGTGGTGGGAGGGGCTCACGCCCGAGCCGCCCGCGGGCCTCGTCGACTGGCAGGGGCAGCCCTGGAAGCCGGGCACGCCGGCCGCCCACCCCAACTCGCGCTTCACGGTGCTGGCCCAGCAGTGTCCGTCGATCGCGCCGAACTGGGAGGAGCCGCAGGGTGTGCCGATCTCGGCCTTCATCTTCGGCTCGCGCCGCTCGAAGGTCATTCCGCTCGTGTTCGAGGCGTTCGACTGGGGGCACGGCGTCTTCCTCGGCTCGGCGATGAGCACGGAGACGACGGCGGCCATCACGGGCCAGGTCGGCGTGGTGCGGCGCGATCCGATGGCCATGCTGCCGTTCTGCGGCTACAACATGGCCGACTACTTCGGCCACTGGCTCGCCATCGGCTCTCGCGCCTCGAAGGCGCCGCGCATCTTCCGCGTGAACTGGTTCCGCCGCGGTGACGACGGCAAGTTCCTCTGGCCGGGCTATGGCGACAACGTCCGCGTGCTGAAGTGGATCGTCGAGCGGATCCGCGGTGGCGGGCGCGCCCAGGAAACACCGATCGGCTGGATCCCGGCGCCCGACGGCCTGGACACCGACGGGCTCGCGCTCTCACGCGCGCAGATCGCCGAGGCGCTGAAGGTCGACCGCGGTGAGTGGCGGCAGGCGCTCGGCGAGCTCGGCGACTTCTACGGCCAGTTCGGCGCGCGGCTGCCGCAGCCGATCGCCGCCACGCTCGCCGAAACGCAGCGCAAGCTCCGCGCGTAGCACGGGGGCTTCGCCCCCGCGACACCCCGACTCGTCGTCGCGCCGCGGTGCCCGCGGTTTGACACGGCGCCGCGACGCGTGCTATCCCTTCCGCACTTTTCGACGGTGATCGCGCACGCAGTTCACTACCCGCGCTGGAGGCCACGCCGATGACGTCGCTGCGCCGCAGTCTTCCCTTCGTCCTCGTCCTGCTGCTCATCGTTCCCGTCGTCGCGCTCGCGACGACCGCCCGCTTCGACCTCGACACGCCGTCTGGCGGACCATTCCCCAGCGACGCGTTCACCGTCGCCGACCCGAGCCAGAATACCGGCGTGCGGGTCAGCCTGCCCAAGCCCGGCTGCGCGGCGCGGCCGAGCGACTGCGCGGACATCGACGTGCTGAACACGCTCGACGGCTTCAACATGCAGCCGCGGATCTCGATCCCCTTCAACGGACCGATCGATCCCACCTCCGTGAGCAGCGCGAACATCTTCCTCGTGAGCCTCGGGAGCACGCTCGGCGGCCGCGGCGGCAAGGTGGTCGGGATCAACCAGATCGTGTGGGAGCCCGCCGCCAACACGCTGCACGTCGAGTCCGACGAGTTTCTCGATCAGCACACGCGATATCTGATCGTGGTGACCAACGGCGTGCGCGACGCCGACGGCGGCCACGTCAACGCGGGGCAGTTCAACGCCTTCCTGCAGCGAAGCAACCTGACGGGCGCGCGCGCCGCCTACCGCCAGGAGGTGGTCGCTGCCCTCGGCCACGCGGGCATTGCCACGGACGCCGTGATCGCCGCCAGCGTCTTCACCACTCAAAGCGTCACCGCCGTGCTCGAGAAGATCCGCGTCCAGATCCACGCGGCGACGCCGGCGGCCGCCGTGATCCATGGCACCTTCCCGCGGGCGACGGTGACGTCGCTCACGTGGCATCGCCAGGTCACCACCGCCCCGACCTTCGAGGACGTGTCCGTACCGATCTTCCTGCTGCCGCCGGGCGGGGTCGGCGCCATCGCGTTCGGCCAGTACCAGTCGCCGGACTACGAGACGCCGTTGAAATTTATCCCGCCCGTTGCCACCAGAACGGGCGTACCGGCGGTGCAGTCGACGAACACGCTCCAGTTCACCCTGATCCTGCCCGCAACGCCGGCGCCCCCCGGCGGCTATCCAGTCGTGATCTTCGGCCATGGCTTCACCGACAGTAAGCAGGGCGCCCCGATCGCCGTCGCCGGCACGCTCGCGGCCAACGGGTTGGCGTCCATCGCGATCAACGTCGTCGGCCACGGCCGCGGCCCCCTCGGCACGTTGGTGGTGGACCGCACCCCGCCGCTGGCCGCAGTGAGGGTCCCCGATGGGGGACGAGGTATCGATCAGGACGGCAACGGGACGATCGACAGCACCGAGGGTGTGAACGCAGTGGCGCCGCTGATCGCCAACCGCGACGGTTTACGCCAGACGGTCGTGGACCTGATGCAACTGGTGCGGCTCATCCAGACCGGCGGGATCGCCGGTCTGAGTCAGTCGCGCATCTACTACGCGGGGCAATCCTTCGGCGGTATCTACGGCACGATCTTGTTGGGCGTGGAGCCCGACATCCGCGCCGGCGTGCCGAATGTCCCGGGCGGCCCGATCATCGAGATCGCGCGACTGTCTCCAGTCTTCCGACCGCTCGTCACGCTCTCGCTCGCCGCGCGCATTCCCGCGCTAAACAATGGCGGGCCTGGCGGCCTCCCTGGCATCCCCGGCTTCACGGAGAACATCCCGCTGCGCAACGAGCCGGTGCGCACCGACACGGTGGCGGGCGCCAGCGCGATTCAGGAGGTCATCGACAACACCGAGTGGGTCTCGCAAACCGGCAACCCCGTCGCCTACGCGCCCTACATCCGGCGGAGCCCGCTGGCGACGCATCCGACGCCGGTCATCATCCAGTTCGCCAAGGGCGACCAAACGGTGCCCAACCCGACGGCGACGGCCATCATTCGTGCGGGCGATCTCAAGGACCGCACGAGTTACTTCCGCAACGACCTGTGGTGGGCAGCGATGATCCCGCCCCAGCCTCCGATGAACCCGCACACATTCTTGACGTTCGGCGTCGGTCCGGTGCCGGCGATCGAAGCGCAGACCCAGATGGCGATCTTCCTGGGATCGGACGGCGCGATCACGGTCGATCCGGACGGTCCCGGTCCGTTCTTCGAGGTGCCGATCAACGGCCCGCTGCCGGAGGAACTGAACTTCTAGGCGGCGGAGTCCCGCTGGCGCAGCGCGGCCTCGCGGCCGCGCTGCGCGGCGGCGAGGTCGGGATCGGCGGGACATCCACCACGCCGCAGCAGCGTGAGCGCTTCGTCGTAGAGCGTCAGCGCCCGCGCGGGATCGCGCTCGGCGTCGGCGACGTCCACCAGCACCGCGCCCTTCGTGCGCAGCGCCTCCGGGTCGTCCGGCACCTCGGTGAGCACCGACTCGACCAGCGCAAGCGCGGCGACGGGATCCGAGCCGGCCAGCGCCCGCGCACGGGCCAGCCGATCGTCGCGGTCCTCCAGCCAGCACACGCTGCTCATGCGCTCACTCTACCCTCAACGCTGCCGCTCGCGGAGGCGGCGGAAGTGCTCGGCCTGCACCTGCCGGTATCGCTCCGCCATGTCGTCGATGCGCCTGGCTTCGTCGGAGCTGCCGAGCTGCCGCAGCTCGCTCGCGTACTCCTTCAAGAGGTCGCTCGGGCTGAATCCGAGATACACGGAGGACTCCTCGCGTGAGCGACCGAACTTGGCCTGCCGAAAGAGCGCCGCGCGCTCCTCGACCACGACGGCTTCGTGGGGCCGCTTCGCTCGACGCAGGGTCTGCGCGTACTCGACGAGCGCCAGTCCGGTGTCGACGTCGAGCAGCGTGCTCGTGACGGCAAACGCGAACTCGGGATCGCTCGTGTGGCGCGCGGCGCTCCGGAGGTCTTCCCCGGCCTCGGCGAGGTCGCCGCGCTCGGCGCGCTCGAGGGCTCTCCACCAGTAGTAGTCCGCGGGCGTCTGGGCGGCGACGGTGACCGGCAACACGCCGACGAGCAGGGCGAGCCCTATCGCGACGAAGCCGACCTTCGTCGCGAGCCCGCGCCACGGGCGGCGGGCGCTACACGGGGAAGACGCCGTTGCGGCGCTGCGGAAACTCGTGGACCTTGCTCTCGGCGTAGGCGAGGCGCTTCACGAGCTCGGCCCGCAACGAGGCGCCGGGAACGATGTCGTCGATCAGCATCTCGGAGGCGAGCTTGTAGACGTCCACGTCCTGCGCGTACTCGTCGCGCTTGGCCTTCACATAGGCGGCGCGCTCGCTCTCGGGCAGCTCCATGATCTTGTTGTAGTACACCGCGTTCACCGCCGGCTCCGGCCCCATGATCGCGATCTGGCCCTGCGGCAGCGCCAGGGTCGCGTCCGGCTCGAAGGCGGGACCGCACATCGCGTAGAGCCCGGCCCCGTAGCACTTGCGCACGATCACCGAGATCTTCGGCACGGTGGCCTGGGAGGTCGCGAAGACCATCTTGGCCCCGTGGCGGATGATGCCCTCGCGCTCCACCTTGCTGCCCACCATGAACCCCGCGACGTCGGCGAGGTACACGAGCGGGATGTTGAACGCGTTGCAGAGCCAGATGAAGCGCGCGGCCTTGTCGGAGGAGTCCACCATCAGGACGCCGCCCTTGACCTTGGGCTGGTTGGCCACGATGCCCACGGCGCGCCCGTCGATGCGCGCGAGCCCGACGATGACCTCGGCCGCGAAGAGCTTCTTCACCTCGAACCACGAGCCCGCGTCGATCACGCGGTCGATGACCTCGTACATGTCGAACCACTTGCGCTGGTCGTACGGCACGATCTCGTCGATCGACCGGCCGGGCTTCGGCTCGGCGGCGGCCGCACGCGCCGGCGGCTCGCGGTACGAGCCGGGCATGTAGGACAGATAGCGCTTGGCGAGCTCGATCGCCTCCTCGTCGGAGGTCGCGAGCACGTCGCCGCAGCCGGAGACGGTGCAGTGCATGCGCGCGCCGCCCAGCTCCTCCAGCGTCGTCTTCTCGCCGATGGCCATCTCCACCATGCGCGGGCTGCCGACATAGAGGGAGGCCTTGCCGTCGACCATGATCACGAGGTCCGTCAGCGCCGGCAGGTACGCCGAGCCCGCGGGCGAAGGGCCGAAGAGGATGCAGATCTGGGGCACGACGCCAGAGAGCTGGACTTCGTTGTAGAAGATCCGTCCGGCGTGGAAGCGTCCCGGGAAAATCTTGATCTGCTCCGAGATGCGACCGCCGGCGGCGTCGACCAGGTAGAGCATCGGCACCCGCAGCCGCGCGGCCTTCTCCTGGATGCGGACGATCTTGAGCACCGTCTTCTCGCCCCACGAGCCGGCCTTGACCGTGTAGTCGTTGGCCATGAGGCAGACCGTGCGCCCGCCCACCTTGCCCACGCCGGTCACCACGCCGTCGGCCGGCGTGTCGGCCTCCTGGTTGCGCGCGAAGAGCCAGTCCTCCTGGAACTCCGAGCCGGGGTCGAGCAGCAGCTTGAGGCGATCGCGGACGAAGAGCTTGCCCTCGGCGCGGAGCTTGTCGCGGTACTTGACGTGGCCCTGCTCGATGCGCGCGCGCTCGGCGTGATAGCGATCTTCGCCCTGGCTCATGCGGCTATTGTACGGGGCTTTCTCCATAGGGGATCGGCCCCGCGTACTCCGCGCGCAGCGGCGCCCAGCGTCGGGCCCCCAGCCGCGCCAGCGTCGCGGCGAGCTGCGCGAGATGGAGCCGGTCGTGCGTCACCCAGGCGGCGAGCAGGTCGAGCCCGGACAGCGTGCCGAGCCGCGCGTGCGTGACGGCGTGGCGAAGGCGGTCCGGCGGCACGCCGTCGAGGAACGCGAGATTGGCGGCCCGACGCTCGGCGAGCGTGGCCAGCGCCGCGCGCGGGTCGGTGTCTCGATACGCGCGCTGCTCCACCCAGCGCTCCGGGTCGATGGCGGCAAAGCGCGTGCCGCCTTCCACGACGACGCGCAGGCGTGCGCCGAAATCCTCCGCCTCCTCGTCGCGCAGGTGGCAGACGATCTCCAGCGGCGACCACTCCGTCGGCGCCGGACGCTCGCGCCACGCCACGGCCTCGAGGTCGCCGAGCAGCGCGTCGAGGACGCGTGGCAGCCGCGCGAGATCCGCCTGGACGCTCGTCACCATGCCCGTCAGGTCGCGCATGGCCGGATATTGTAGGCTAGGGGCGACACGGGGAGGCGCGATGGGCTTCGACTACGGAAAGTACTTCGGCGAGATCAAACTCACCCACGACCTTACGACGCGCGCCGACGAGCGAACGTGGCGGTTGGCGGCGCCCGAGGCGATGCCCGCGCGCAAGCCGATCGTCCTCTATCTCGGCTGCAACGTGCTGCGGACTTCGCATATGATCCGCACGGTCACCGCCGTCTTCGACCGCCTCGGCCTCGATTACGTGGCCGTCGGCGGCCCGACCTACTGCTGCGGCATCGTGCACCACCAGCAGGGCGACGCGGCGGCGGGCGATGGCATGGCCAGGCGCACGCTCGAGCTCTTCAAGCGCTACGAGCCCGACGAGGTCGTGATGTGGTGCCCGTCGTGCATCTACTTCTACGACGAAGTCCTGCACACGGAGGTCCCCTACCGCGTGCGTCACACCACGGAGTTCCTGCTGGCCCAGGTGCCGCGCATGGAGTTCACCGCCCGCGTCGAGCGCACGGTCGCGGTGCACGCCCACGCCGTGGGCGAGGCGCGCCAGCGGGAGGCGCGCGCGTGCCGCGAGCTGCTCGCCTCCGTGCCGGGCCTCCGTCTGGTTCCGCTCGCGTCGGAGCCGCGCTTCGGCCGCTCCTGCGCACCGGCGATCCCCATCGCGCTCGGTCAACAGATATGGGACGGCCTGGTGCGCGACGAGATCGAGCGGGCGCGCGCCGCCGGCGCCGACACGCTGGCGTGCGTCTATCA
>QHSB01000291.1 GCA_003220335.1 Candidatus Rokuibacteriota bacterium | reverse complement strand
CATCACGAATCCGAACTTGCCCACGCCGATGTCCTTGAGGTGCTTGCCGTCCTTGTCGAACACCTTGACGTGGGGGCTGGGAATCGGATTCTTGATTCGCTGGCCGCCATACTCGTAGTCGAATGGACCGAACAGGTTGCCCGAGATGGCGACCCACACGTTGCCTTCCTTGTCGACGGTGGCGGAGCTTGGGGTGTCGAGTCCGGCCACGAATACTTCGGCCTTATACCCCTGCGGGACCTTGATCTTGCTGGCGTCCGGCTTGACCGCTGTGCGCGGCACCCACCCGCCAGAGTTGCTCGTCCCCGCGTTCTGAGTCGAAGCCACCGTCGCCGACAGCAGCATGACGGCGACGACTGTTCCGGCACTCCTGAGAATCTTCATTGATGCTCCTCCTCGACCGTTCGGGTTGGGCCGCGGACGCAACGAGAAACGCCAGTCCCGTCTCACTCGGCCGGGCCGCTGATCAGTGTCGCGAAAGCGTGCGCACAAAGGCCACGACGTCGCGGATCTCGTCGTCGCCGAGCTGCGCGTTCCAAGCGGGCATGGCGGCGTTCTTGCCGACGGCTGCGCCTCCCTTCTGGATCACGACGAAGAGATACTCGTCCGAGAGCTCGTCCATGAGCTGCTTGATGGCGAGGTTGCCGACGTTGGGACGGAAGGTCTTCGCTTCGCCGCGACCGTCTTCGCCGTGACAGCCCGAGCAGTAGCGGAGGAAGACGTCTCGGCCCTTCGAGGCGTCGCCGGCGAAGCGATTCTGAGCGGTCACCACGTGGGCGGCCATCAGCGTCGGCGCGAGAAGCGCCAGCCCGAAAAGAGCTCCGCATCGCCACACCATATTTTTCGTCGCAGAGAATATATGGCGGGCGCCACAGGTCGCGCAAGCGCGACGCGCTTTGTGGTGACTCGCCTTGACACCCCTAGGGGTCGGTCCTAAGATAGCCGCCACCTCGGGAGAAATAGTTCGACTATGGAGATGCCCGGCATGACGAGCGGTCAGCGGCGATCGGTCGGCGAGCCGCTTGGCGTGTGGCTCATCGGCGCGCGCGGCGCCGTCGCAACCACGACCATCGTCGGCGCCATCGCGCTCCGCCGAGGCCACACCGGCAGCGTCGGGCTCGTGACCGAGACCGAGCCATTTCACGCCGCCGGACTGGTTCCGCTCGACGCCCTGGTCTTCGGCGGCCATGACCTCCTCGACACGCCGCTGGTCAAAGCGGCCCACGCCCTCTGCCGGGACGTCGGACCACTCGCGCCCGAGCTGGTCCGCCTCGTGGAGGATGAGTTGGCCACCACGGAGGCTCATCTACGGCCGGCGCCGGCCCTCGGCGAGGGGCGGCCGCTCCGGGAGTTCGTCAGCGCTGTCCAGCGCGATCTGGACGATTTCCGGAAATCGTCGGGAGCGCATCGCGTCATCGTCGTCAACGTGGCGACCACCGAGGCGCCACCGGCATCGGCGCTCCTCGGGCTGGATCTCGCCGGCCTCGAGCGCATGCTCGATGTCCCCGGCGCCTCGTTGCCGACCAGCGCACTCTACGCATACGCGGCGATGGACATGGGCGTGCCGTATGTGAACTTCACGCCGTCGGTCGGCGCCTCGCTCCCCGGTCTTGAAGCGCTTGCCGACGCGCGTGGTGTCCCTCACGCGGGGCGCGACGGCAAGACGGGCGAGACGCTGCTCAAGAGCGCGCTGGCCCCCATGTTCCGGATGCGTAACCTACAGGTGCGCAGCTGGGTCGGGTTCAACGTCTTGGGCAACGCCGACGGGCTGGCCCTCTCCGATCCCGCCACCGCGGCGTCGAAGACGGAGTCCAAGGGCAAGGTGGTGCCCTCCATCCTCGGCTACGAGCCCCACACGCTCGTTCGGATCGACTATGTGCCGACGTTGGGCGACTGGAAGACCGCGTGGGACCTGATCCAGTTCGAAGGCTTCCTGAGGACGCCGATGACGCTGCAGTTCACGTGGCAGGGCGCGGATTCTGCGTTGGCCGCGCCGCTCGTGCTCGACCTGGTGCGCCTCGTCGATCTGGCCGCCGCGCGGGGTGAGCGTGGCGGCCTCGGGCACTTGGCGTTTTTCTTCAAGTCGCCCGTCGGCTGCGAGGTCCACGATCTGGCCGAGCAGTACTCACGCCTGTGCCAGCACGTAAAGGGTTCCTGACCAGCCTCCTCGAGCTGGTCCGCCTGCCAAACGTCTTCACGGCGCCCTCGGACGTGGCGATGGGGATGGCCGTCAGCGGCGTCGCACTCACGTCATCCCACACCGCGCTCCTCCTGGCCTCCGCGTGTGCCTACGCGGGCGGAATGGCCCTCAACGACGCCTGCGACGCGCCTCTCGACCGGCACGAGCGGCCCGAGCGCCCGATACCGTCTGGACGGATTTCCCGGACGGCCGCGTTCGCGGTGGCCGCGGTGCTGCTCGCGCTCAGCATCGGCCTGGCCGCCACGGCGGGCCCGCGGCCGTTCGTCGCGTCGCTGCTGCTGGTGGGCGCCATCGTGCTGTACGACGCCGTGGCCAAGGGCACCGCCGCCGGCCCGCCGGTGATGGCGTCGTGCCGCGCGCTGAACGTCGGCGTGGGCATCGCGCTCGGTGCGCTCGCGTGGTCCGCGGTGGGAGCGGCGGCCATCGTCTTCGCGTACGTCCTGGTTCTCACGCTGGTGAGTCGCTTCGAGGTCATGACGGCCCCTGTCACGCTCATCCGCGGCGCCGCCGCGGCCTTCGCCGTGCTGCTGGCGGCTGCCATCGCGCTGTTCGTTCTGGGATGGGGACCGCGCGGCGCCGTCGGCATCGTCTTCGTCGCCCTGCTCGTGCTCTGGATCTGGCCTCCGCTCCGTGCGGCGCTCGCCGAACCGGCGCCGAGACGGATCATCGGTGTGATCAAGGCCACCGTGCTCGGGATCATCCTCCTCGACGCCGCCTTCACCGGCGCGGCGCGCGGGCTGATGGCGGGGGGACTCGTCGCGGCGCTCTTCATTCCCGCCTACGTGCTCGGGCGCCGCTTCGCCAGCGCATGAACCGCGCGTTCCGCTACGGGTACAACACGAACGGCTTCGCCCATCACCGGCTCGACGACGCCCTTCGTGTCATGGCCGACCTGGGCTACGAGGGCTGCGCGCTCACGCTGGACCATTCGCACCTCGACCCGTTCGCCGACGACGTGGCGACTGAAGTGGGCCGCGTCGGCCGTCTCGCGCAGGCGCTGCGACTCTCGCTCGTCGTCGAGACGGGCGCACGGTTCCTGCTCGATCCAAGGCGCAAGCATGAGCCCACGCTGCTGAGCGACGACGCCGACGACCGTCGCCGTCGGTGTGACTTCCTCCAGCGGGCCCTGGCCATCGCGCGGGATCTCGGTGCCGAAGTGGTCTCTCTGTGGAGCGGTGTGGCGCCTCCGGCGCCGCCTGAGGTGTGCCGCCAGCGACTCGTCGAAGGCGTGGAAGCCATCGCGCGTCATGCGGAATCAACCGGTGTCGCCCTCGGCTTCGAGCCCGAGCCGGGCATGCTCGTGGAAAACGTGGACGACTTTTACGAGCTGCGGGCCGCGGTCGACTCGCCGGCGCTGGGGCTGACCCTCGACCTGGGTCACTGTCTGCTCACCGAGTCGGACGCGCCCGACAAGGTCGTTCATCGCGTCGCGTCGATGCTCGTCAACGTCCACGCCGAGGACATGCGCCGGCCGATCCACGAACATCTCCCCTTCGGACTCGGAGAGATGAGCTACGGCTCGATCCTCGCCGCCCTTCGCGATGTCGAGTATCGTGGTTTGGTCGGGGTCGAGCTGAGCCGCGACAGTCATCGCGCGCCGGACATGGCACGGGCCGCGCTCGCCTATCTTCGCGCGGCCGAGCAGGAGGCTGCGTGACCGACGCGGCCACTCACACGCTGTTCGACGTTGCTCTGAAGAAGGTCATCGACACCGTGGGCGCCACGGGTGCCGCGGTCTACCTGGGGGACCCTGACCGGCCCCTGCTGAGGCTGGCCGCCGCCCAGGGTTCACGGGCGGCGGACGATGCGCCGTGGCCGGTCGAGAAGGCGTGGGGCAAGCGGTCCGGCGGAGCCACCGCCGAGCCGCTGACCGAGGTCGACAACGACGGCACGACGCTGAGCGTGCCGCTGCTCCTCGGTGAGGACGAGGTCGGGACGGTGGTTGTTTCGACTGGATCACGCGTCTTCAGCGGCGTTGACGTGGACGACCTGTCGCGTCAGTGTCGCGCGCTCGCCCGCGCGCTGGCGCCGGAGCCGCTGCCGGCGCTCCGCGACGAGCTCGCGCGGCGCATTCCATCTCCCGCTCGAGAGTGGCTGGAGGGCGGCCTCGCCGCTGCCGCGCGCGGCGAGCGTGACGCGATTCTGACGGGATTTCCCGCCATGGGTCGCCGGATTGGACGCGAGCCCCTCGGCTCGCGGTCGGCGTTGGTCTCGCACGACATGGACGCGGACGTGCCGCTGCGCGCGTGGCGCCTCGATGACGCCGGCCGCGTTGCGCTGCTGTGCGCGTTTGCCGGGGACGCCGAGGCGCTGGCCCGTGAGCTGTATTTCTCCGGCGACCTGCGGGAGCGCTGCGGAGCGCTGCGAGGCCTGGCCGTGCTCGGCCGCACGCCGGGCGCGATCGACGCCGTTCGCGACGCCATCCGATCGAGCGCGATGGAGCTGTTCGAGGCGGCCCTGGCCGACAACCCCTACGCCTGCCGCTTCCTGCCGGACGACGAGTTCCGCCACGCCGTGCTGAAGGCGGCGTTCGTCGGCCTCTCCATCGAGCGCCTGCCGGGCGTCGAGGCGCGGGCGGACGCCGAGCTGTCGCGAATGCTACTCTCCTACGTCACCGAGCGGGAGGTCGCGGGGAGATCGGTGCCGCCGGACATCTGGCCGGTGGCCGCGCTTCATCCGACGCCCGGCCTGGTGGGGAAGCTCTGCGGATATCTGGAACACCCAGCGGCCGCGCATCGGGCGGCCGCTGCGACGGCGCTCGGCCGGATCGGCGACCGACGCGCAGACCCGTTCCTGAAGGACCGGCTCGCCCGCGAGGACGACCGCACGGTGCGGCGCATCCTGGAGCGCGTCTTGTCCTGATCCGAATTGGAGGCCGTCATGAGGATCTTCGAGCCTCACGCGCACATGTTCTCCCGGGTCACCGACGACTACGAGCAGATGGCGCTGGCCGGCATCGTCGGAGTGCTCGAGCCTGCGTTCTGGCTGGGGCAGCCGCGCACCTCGGTCGGCTCGTTCGCGGATTACTTCGACGCCATCATCGGGTGGGAGCGCTTCCGCGCCGAGCAGTTCGGGATCCGCCATTACTGCACGCTGTCGCTCAATCCCAAAGAGGCGAACGACGATCGCCTGAACGAGGGCGTGCCATCGAGACAAGGTACGGGGCGTCGAGCGGACGCTGGCCATCATGCGCGAGGTGAACTTTCCGCCCGAACGGGTGCTCATCGATCACAACACGGAGCAGACCGTGCCGCTGGTGATCGACAGCGGCTGCACCATGGGATTCTCGATCTACCCCGACACCAAGATGGACGAGCCGCGGATGGTTGAAATCCTGCGCCAGTGGGGCACGGATCGCATGGTCATCAACAGCGCCGCCGATTGGGGGAAGAGCGATCCGCTGAAGATTCCCAAGACCGTGAGCCTCATGCGCCAGAAAGGAATGGCCGAGCACGACATCGAGAAGGTGGTCTGGCACAATCCCGTCTCATTCTTCGCCAAGAGCGGACGGCTCGATCTGCGTGAGATGGACACGCCGGTGTCGCCGGGACAGCTGTTCGAGGGCAACTCGATCCTGCGTGGACCGCGCGCCTGATGCGTCTGCACGGCGCGTCGCATCTGGGATATTGCACCAACGCCCATGCGGCCGAGACGGCGGGCGAGGTTCTCGACACCCTCCGCCGCGTGGCCGCGGGCGTGCGCGAGCGTCTCGACGTGCCTGCGCTGGGCCTCGGGCTCTATCTGAGCCACCGAGCAGCGGCGGAGGTCGACGCCGGCAAGCTCCGGGATCAAATGGGCCAGATGGGACTCTACACATTCACCTTCAACGGCTTCCCGTACGGCGGATTTCACGCCGAGCGCGTGAAGCAGGCCGTCTACTTGCCAGACTGGACGGATCCCCGGCGCGCCGAGCACACGCTGAGGCTGGCGACCATCCTCGACGCGATGGCGCCGCCCGACGTGACCGAACCGACGATCTCCACCCTGCCCCTCGGCTGGCGCGTCGGCTGGAGTGCTCAGCACATGGACGCGTCGGCGCGCGCGCTGATCGGCGTGGCCCGCGAGCTGCGGGCTCGTGCCGATCGTGGTGGCCGGCGCATCCGCATCTGTCTGGAGGCCGAGCCCGGCTGCGCGCTGGAGCTCACCCCCCACGTCGTGACGTTCTTCGAGGAGTCTCTGGCCCGGGCTGCCGGCGCCGAGCGCGAGCTGATCGACGCGCACCTGGGCGTCTGCTACGACCTGTGCCACCAGGCGGTGGCGTTCGAGGACCCCGCCGACGTCATCGCGGCCATGACCCGCGCCGGAATTCGCATCGGCAAGGTGCAGGTCTCCAGCGCGCTCGAGCTGCGCAATCCTGCTGACGAGTCCGCCCGCGCCCGCCTGGCCGCATTCGACGAGCCGCGCTATCTGCATCAGGCGCGCGCGCGCGACGGCGGCTACGTCGACGATCTCCCCGAGGCATTCGATCGCTTGCCCCGCGACCGGCCCTGGCGAGTCCACTTCCACAGCCCCATCGACCGGGACTTCGAGGGCCCGCTCGGTACCACGAGGACCGAGCTGTCGAGGGCCCTCACGCTGCTGAAGAGCGGTGGCGTGACGACCCAGTACGAGTGCGAGACCTACACGTGGTCGGTGCTCCCCGAAGTGGATCGTCCGACCGATGACGCCGCCCTCGCCCGCGGCATCGCGCGCGAGGTGGCCTCGGCGCGGGACACGCTGGGCTGACGCCGCTCGTCGTCCTCGACGTCGTCGGGCTCACGCCCGCCCAGGTGGGCGCCGACACTCCGGCCCTCGCCGCGCTGGCGAAGGCGGGTTTCATGATGCCGCTCGGCAGCGTGCTCCCGGCGGTCACCTGCTCGAGCCAGTCCACGATGGTGACCGGCACCCTGCCGCGCCAGCACGGCATCGTCGGCAACGGCTGGTACTTCCGTGATCTTTCGGAGATCTGGCTCTGGCGACAATCCAACCGCCTCGTCGCCGGCGAGAAAGTGTGGGAGGCGGCGCGCCGCCGTCTCCCCAGCTTCACCTGCGCGAAGCTCTTCTGGTGGTACAACATGTACTCGAGTGCGGATTGGTCCATCACTCCGCGTCCCACGTACCCCGCCGACGGCCGCAAGCTCCCCGGCATTTACACACGGCCCCACGATCTCAAACACGAGCTGGAACGCGCGCTCGGTCCATTCCCGCTCTTCCAGTTCTGGGGTCCGGGCGCCGGCCTCGTCTCGTCGCGCTGGATCACTGATGCGGCCCGCCTCGTCATCGATCGGCATCGTCCGACCTTGACGCTCGTGTATCTCCCTCACCTCGACTACGACCACCAGCGCTACGGGCCCGACGATCCTCGCAGCCGCGCCGCCCTACGCGCCGTGGACGGCCTCGTCGCCGACCTGGTCGGGGACGCGCGCCGGGGCGGCGCCGACGTGCTCGTCGTGTCGGAATACGGCATCCGTCCCGTTCGGCGGCCCGTCGACATCAACCGCGCGTTGCGGCGCGCGGGCCTCCTGGCCGTGCAGGAGACGGTCGCCGGCGAGCTGCTCGACACCGGGATGTCGCGCGCCTTCGCGGTCGCCGATCACCAGATCGCACATGTGTACGTCCGGGATCCCGCCGACGTCGGGGCGGCCCGCGCTGCGATCGAGAAGCTCGACGGCGTGGCCGAGGTTCTGGACGACACGGGCAAAGAGGCGGCCGGCCTCGATCACCCACGCGCGGGCGAGCTGGTCGCCGTGGCGGCGCCCGACGCCTGGTTCACGTATTACTACTGGCTGGACGACGCGAAGGCGCCCGATTTCGCGCCGACCGTCGAGATCCACCGAAAGCCCGGCTACGACCCGGCCGAGCTGTTCCTGGCCACGCCGGGCGTGCGGACCAAGCTCCGCGTCGCACGGCGCCTCGCGCAGAAGATGCTGGGCTTCCGGTACGTGATGGACGTGATCCCACTCCACGGCAATGACGTGCGCGGATCGCACGGTCGGCTGCCCGATGATCCCGTTCACGGCCCCGTGCTGATCGGCTCGAACGCCGCGCTACGGCCTGCCCATCTGCCCGCGATGACCGATGTGTTCTCTCTAATTCTCGCCCATCTCGAGCGGTGATCGGTTATAAGACGCGCAGCGAACCCTCAGAGGAGGATGGCCATGGAGACGAGTCGACGCAACTTTCTCGCCGCGGCGGCGGCGACGGTAGGGACGGTCGCGACCACGCCGCTCGCCTTGGCGGCGGACAAGTTCGGCCGCGACCGCGACTGGACGGGCGACACCACCGTCACCTATCCGGAGCCGGCGTGGGAGGTGCGGGACAAGCGCTTCACGGGAGTGCAGGGCAACGCGACGCTGCAGCGAATCTGGCACGGCATGGGCAACGACCGCGCGCTCTGGTGCGAAGGCCCCGTTTGGATGGGCGACTGGGGCAGTCTCATATGGAGCGACATCCCGAACCACCGCACGCTGCGCTGGATCGAGGATGACGGCCACGTGAGTGTGTTCCAGACCGACTCGGGCTATTCGAACGGACACACGCGCGACAACCAGGGCCGGTTGATCGCCATGGAGCACGACACGCGCCGCGTGCGCCGCCGCGAGTACGACGGCACCTGGACCGTGTTGGTCGATAACTTCGAAGGCAAGAAGCTCAACGCGCCGAACGATGCCGCGGTCCACTCCGATGGTTCGATCTGGTTCACCGACCCGGGGTACGGGATCCTGGGCCCCTACGAAGGACACAAGGCGGAGTTCGAGCTGCCCACCCGCGTCTATCGCATCGATCCGAGTGGCAAGACGACGGTGGCCGTCGAAGGCCCGATGCGGCGTCCTAACGGCATCTGCTTCTCGCCCGACTTCAAACGCTGCTATGTCGTCGACACCGGAGCCACCGACGGCCCGCAGTATCCGGCCAACATCATCGTGTTCGACGTCGCCAACAATGCCTT
>QHSB01000290.1 GCA_003220335.1 Candidatus Rokuibacteriota bacterium | reverse complement strand
TCCACATGGCCCTCATGAACAACGGCCAGGTGCTGATCGTCGCGGGGTCGGGCTACGACGCCACGGTCACCAACTTCGAGGCCGCCGTGTGGGACCCCCGGACCGGAACGATCAGCCGGCAATCGCTGGGATGGGACATGTTCTGCAACGGGATGGTGGTCTTACCCGACGGCCGAGTATTCATCAACGGGGGCAATCTGCAGTACCACCCGTTTCGTGGGGAGCCGCGGAACTCCGTCTTCGACCCGACCACGGGGCAATTCACGGACCTGGAAAACATGGCGCACGGCCGCTGGTATCCAACGGTGACGACGCTCGGCGATGGCAGCGTGATGACGTTTTCCGGCTTGTCGGAGACCGGCTCGACGAATTCGACGGTGGAGATCTACCGCGTGGGCTCGGGTTGGAGTCCGGAGTACGAGTCCGGCTGGATTCCTCCGCTCTATCCACGAATGCACCTCGTACCCGATGGAAACGTCTTTGCGTCAGGTCCGATGGCCGAGACGATGACGTTCGATACGGCGTCGAAGACCTGGTTCGGGGTGGCCTCCACGAACTACAATCGGATGCGCACGTACGGCTCGTCGGTGCTCCTGCCCCTGAGCCCGGCCGACGGATACAAGGCCCGCGTGATGATCTTCGGCGGGGCTGATCCTGCGACCGCCACCACCGAGATCATCGACCTGTCGGCCGCCGCGCCCCGATGGCAGTACGGACCTCCGATGTCGCAGCCACGCATCGAGATGAACGCGACGATCCTGCCGAACGGCACGGTGCTGGCGCTCGGCGGCTCCGCCAACGACGAGGACGCGTCCACGGCGAGCCTGAACGCGGACCTGTACGACCCCGACACGAACACGTTCAGCTCGGCCGGGGCGAACGCGTTTCCGCGCTTGTACCATTCCAACTCCTTGCTCCTGGCCGATGGCACGGTCGCCGTCCTCGGCGGCAACCCTCTGCAAGGCATGTACGAGCCGCACATCGAGATCTACTCTCCGGCCTACCTGTTCAACGCGGATGGCAGCCTGGCCACACGTCCCCGAATCACCGGCGTCGCCGGCGCGATCGCCTATGGCAGCGCCTTTGCCGTGCAGACGCCGAATGCGGCGGACATTGCGTCGGTGGTGCTGGTGCGGCCCGGTTCGCCGACCCACGCGTTCGATCAAGACCAGCGCCTGGTGCGGCTGTCGTACAACGCCGGAAGCGGTGTGCTGAACGTGACCGCGCCGCCGACGGGGAACATCGCGCCCCCGGGCTACTACATGCTCTTCGTATTGAGCTCGGCCGGAGTCCCGTCGACGGCGAGCTTCGTGAGACTGACCGCCGATTTTTCGCTGTCGGCCACGCCGGCGTCGCAGACCGTGTTGCCGGGAGGAAGCACGAGCTACACCGCGACGGTGGCGGCGGGGACGGGCCCCACTGGAGCCGTGGCCTTCAGCGTCAGCGGGCTGCCATCGGGTGCCACCGCGGCCTTCACACCCGCGTCGGTGAACGGCTCCGGCTCCACCACCATGAGAGTCGCGACCAGCCTCACGACGCCCCTGGGCACCTACCCACTCACCATCATCGCCAGCGGCGGGGGACTCGTCCGCCGCGAGGCCGTCACGTTGACCGTGGGCGCATCCGTCATGACGATGCCCGGCCTCCCATGAGCGGGAGGCCGACACGCATGCTCATCTCCCGCAGAGATCTCCTTCGCCGGCTCGGGCGGGGCGCCGTCGTCAGCGCGGCATTTCCATGGGTGCACGAGGCCGCGTGGGCTGGGACGACACCGGTGTCGAGCGCCGAGCCGGACCCGATCCGTCTGGACAGCAACGAGAACGCGTATGGTCCATCGGAACGCGCGAAAGCCGCCATGCGGGAGAGCCTGGGCGTCCCCGATCGCGGGCGCGAAGCGGGCCACGCCCTGACCGCGGAGATCGCGGCGCTCCACCGCGTGAGGCCCGAGCAGGTCGTGCTGGGGTGCGGCTCCGTCGGAATCATGCGGACGGCGGCGGCAACCTTTCTCGGGCCGCGCAGGAAGCTCGTCCTGGCGTCGCCGACGTTCGATCCGATCGCCGAGTACGCGCGAAGCGTCGGCGCCGATGTCGTGACCGTCCCCCTCACCGCGCAGTACGCGCACGACCTCGACGCGATGCTGGCCCACCTCGACGCCGCGGGGGGATTGGTCTACATCTGCAATCCGAACAATCCCACCGGAACGCTGACGCCGCGACACGAGCTGGAGACCTTCATCCGCAGGCTTCCCTCGACCGCCCGCGTCCTGATCGACGAGGCGTATCACCACTACGCCGGCACGTCATCGGCGTACGCCTCCTTCATCGATCGCCCCGTGGATGACCGCCGCGTCATCGTCACGCGCAGCCTGTCGAAGGTCCATGGTCTGTCCGGATTGCGTCTGGGATACGCGATTGCCGCGCCGGAGGCGGCGCGGCGCCTGCGTGCAGCAGAGCCGCCGATGGACGTCGGCGCCGGCGCCCTGCGCGGCGCGACGGAAGCGCTCCACGATCGCGGACACGTGCGGCTCAGCGTGCAGCGGAACGCCAATGACCGGCAGGAATTCTACAACCAGGCGAACGCGCGCATGCTCCGCGTCATCGATTCACATGCGAACTTCGTCATGCTGAACACCGGTGGCCCGGCCGAGCAGGCCATCGTCCTCTCGAGGGCAAGCAATATCGTGCTACCGCCACCGATTCCGTCCATGCCGAAGCACATCAGGGTGTCGCTGCGCACGCCTCCCGAGATGCTGGCGTTCTGGCGCGTCTGGGAGCTCATGCCGCGCTCGCCGGGACTCTCCACACGCTCGCCATAGCCGTCGACGGTCTTCGCCATCTCCTCGAAGCGCGGTGACGGGGTGAGCTCGCTCAGCGGGAACCGGCCACGCGTCCGGGCGACGCCGTCGGCATGGACGGCCAGCGCCCCGAACTTCACGGCTTCCCACTGCTGGTTGTTGAAGATGACGGTGAGGATCGGCAGCGCGTGGGCGCGCTGCACGAACAGGCAGGACAGCGGCTCGCCGAAGAAGTAGGCGCCGTCCCCGACGGTGGCGATGACCGTCGTCTCCGGGCGGGCCAGCTTCGCGCCCAGTGCGGCGCCGAGGCCGAAGCCGAGTCCGCTCGAGTGGGGCGAGCCGAGGTAGCTGCCCGGCCGCGTGAACGCGGCAAAGCGCCGGTCCAGCGGGTACTCGTTCACGATCACCGTGCTGTCGTCGATGAGCTCGCCGATGCACCGCGACGCCCACGCGAAGCCGATCGTCGGCGCGCTCGCCTGCGCGAGCGCCGTCTCGTCCCAGGCGGCCTGGCGCCGGCGATGCTCGGCGGTGACGCGCTCGCGACGGCGGCCCACGGCCTGCCGATCGGCGTGGCGCCGCACGGCCTCCGCGAGCATCGGCAGGGCCACGGCCGGCGTGGCCGCGATCGGCACGTCGCACGGATAGCTGCGCATCGGATAGCGCGAGAAGAACGGATCGACGCCGAGGTGGATGATCGGCGCGCCCGGCGCCGGCTTCTTGAGATGCGGATACCACGGCACGTCGGCCTCGACGACCAGGACCGCGTCGGCCTCGCCGAGCGAGGGATTCGTGGTCCCGGACTGGTTGTAGCCGAGATGCAGGTCGTGTCGGTGCGAGACGTTCAGGTAGATCGGATCCGCCTCCACCACGCCGATCCCGCCGGCCTCCGCGACCTCGACGAGGCCGGCCACGGCACGCGCGTCGATCCCGGCGGCCGAGGTGAGGATGATCGGGTGCTCGGCGCGCGCGAGGATGCGGGCGGCCTCGTCGATCCGCGCGGGATCCGGGAAGCGCTCGCTGCGCGCCTCGCGTCGCGAGGGTGACGTGATCGTCATGGGCCCGGGACGCGCGGCCAGCACCTCACGCGGCAGCGTGAGGTAGATGGGCCCGCGAGGCTCGGCGAGCATCAGCTCGAAGGCCCGGTCCACCACCGACTCCACCTGCACGGGCGTGCGGAGCTCGTAGTCCCACTTGACGTACTCGCGCAGCATGGCGGCCTGGTCGAAGCTCTCCTGCGCCCAGTGGATGTGGAGATCGCGCGCGCCGGGCAGCCCTTCCTCCGTGATCGGCGTCCGCCCGGCGGACATGAATATCGGGACGTTCGCCCGGGCGGCGGTGATGATGGCCGTCGACGCGTTGCCGGTGCCGACGTTGACGTGGACCATGACGGCCGCGGGCCGCCCACCCGCGACGTAATATCCGTGCGCCATCGACACCGCGACGAACTCGTGCGGCACCACCATCGGGCGGGGCGCACGCCCGCCCGCGCTCTCGAAGCGCGCGAACGCCTCCACGAGCGACGCGAAGTCCGTGCCGGCGTTGCCGAGGAAGACGTCGATGCCGCGGTCCTTCAGCAGCTCGAGGTACGCCTCCGCCGTCGTCTCGGGATGCAGTGTGCGGGAGCCCATGCACGAACCTCCTGTCGGACGCATCCTACCGCCGGCTCACCTCTCGCGTCACGAGTCGCTGCATCGCGGCCACTTCCGCCGGCCGCATGTTACGGTCCCGGGCTTTCCACGCCGCGACGGCGGGAAGGGCGGCCCGCACCGGGGCGAGATCGAAGCCGCCGAGAAACGAGCGGACGAACATCGCGCGGACCATGCGGCCCACCATCGCTTGCAGACCGCCGCCGGTCAGCTCGGCGGCCGTCATCAGGAGCCACGTGAGGGCCACGTCGAGCGGACCGGCCCCGCGCGCCACGTTCGTCCAGTCGATCAGCACCGGTCCTGCCGGCGACAGGATGACGTTGAGGGGGTGGAGGTCGAGGTGGACGATGCCGTCGCCGCCACCGGGAAACGGTGAGAGCCAGTCGGGAGCCGGAATCTCGTGGAGCCGCCGATGAAGCGTGGCCAGCCGCGCGGCGTTGTCGCCCAGGGTCCACGGCCGGCGCGAGAGCACCTGGAGCATCGTCGGCCCCGCGATGCGCTCCATCACCAGCTCGGAGCCGCCCGCGCGCACGTCTTCGACGCGCGGCACGGGATAGCCGTGGCCGGCGAGGTACGACATCACTCTGGCCTCGCGTTCCATCGAGCGTCCCTTGCGAGAGCGCCGCACCACGAGGTCGTGGCCGCAGGCGAAGACGTCGGCGTCGCGGCCCGACGCGAGCAGCGGACCGACGTCAGGCACCCCCGAGCACCTTGCTGACCCCGGCGTGGGCCATCACGATGTCCGGCGACTCCTGCAGCGCGGCGTGATACCGGTCCCGGAACTCGCTCGGGTCCCCGGACTTGAGCAATCGGTGCGCCTCCCGGAACGCGCTCTGCACGGTCTCCGGGGCGACGGCCTCGTCCGCATCCACGACCTCGTCGATCTGGGCGATCAGCGTCGAGAGCGAGCGGAGCCAGGCGAACTGCTCGTCGTTGAGCACCAGGCTGAATAATTCGCGGGTGGGGATGGCGCCGTGGCGGTCCTCGTACAGCCCCCGCTCGCGGTCGAGCAGAAGCCGGTGCAGCCGCATCAGGCTCGTGCTCAGATCACGCAGTCGTCCACGCTCGTCGTGCTCCATACCGGGCGCCACGCCGGTCACGCCGTGTCGTCGGGCGGCACCGTGCGGAGCATCCGCCGCACGGGCGGCAGGAGCACCGGCAGCGCCACCACGCTCAGCGCGGCGACGACGAACACGGTGGCGATGGGCCGCGTGAGCAAGATCGAGAACCGGCCGCTCGACATCAGCAGCGACTGCCGGATCGATTCCTCCGCCATCCGCCCGAGCACGAAGGCCAGCACGAGCGGCGCCGCCTCGAATCCAAAGCGTTTCATGAGCAGACCGACCACACCGAAGGCCAGCATCACCACGATGTCCCAGACGTTGGCGGACTCACTGTACACGCCGATCACGCAGAACAGCAAGATCAGCGGGAACAGGATCCCGTACGGCACGCGCAGCAGCTGCACCCAGAGCCCGATGAGCGGCAGGTTGAGCACGAGCAGCATGACGTTGCCGACGTACATGCTCGTGATGACGCCCCAGAAGATCTCGGGATGCTCCTTGATGAGGAGCGGTCCGGGCTGCACGCCGTGGATGAGGAAGGCGCCGAGGAGGACGGCCATGACCACGTTCGGTGCGAGGCCCAGCGTGAGGAGCGGGATCATCGAGCCGCCGGTGGCGGCGTTGTTCGCCGCCTCGGGCCCCGCCACGCCTTCGATCGCGCCCCGGCCGAAGCGCTCCGGCTGGCGGGCGATGCGCTTCTCGAGCGCGTACGAGATGAACGTCGGAATGATGGCGCCGATGCCGGGAAGAATGCCGAGCAGGAAGCCGAGCACGCTGCCGCGCGCGATCGGTCCCGCCGAGCGCCTCCAGTCCTCGCGCGTCGGCATGAGCCCCTTGATCCGCGTATCGAAGACCTCCTGCTTCACGCCCTGCCCGATGTTGAGCAGCACCTCGCTGATCCCGAAGAGCCCCATGATGATGGGCACCAGCCCCAGCCCGTCGCCGAGGGTCACGCTGCCATAGGTGAACCGCGGCGAGGCGGAGATCGGATCCAGCCCGACGGTGCCGAGGAGCATCCCCAGCAGCGCCATGGCCACCGCCTTCAGCTTGCTGCCCGCCGTGAGGTACGTCACCATCGTGAACCCCAGGAGGAGCAGCCCGAAGATCTCGGGCGGGCCGAAGCGCAGGGCGACCGACGTGAGCGGCGGCGCCAGCAGCATGATGCCGAGCACGCTGAAGGTGCCGGCGATGAACGAGCCCAGCGCCGAGATGCCGAGGGCGGGACCGGCGCGGCCCTGCCGGGCCATCTGGTAGCCGTCGATGCACGTCACCACCGAGGCCGCCTCGCCGGGAATGTTCACGAGGATCGACGTGGTGGATCCGCCGTACATCGCGCCGTAGTAGATGCCCGCCATCATGATGATGGACGCCGTGGGCGACATCGCGAAGGTGACGGGCAGGAGCAACGACATCGTGGCCACCGGGCCGATCCCGGGCAGCACGCCGATGAGCGTGCCCACGAAGACGCCGATGAAGCACGCGACCAGATTGGAGGGTTGCAGGCTGACGGAGAGCCCGTAGGTGAGCCCGTGAACCAGATCCACGGCGGTCAGCCTCCCCAGAGGCCGGCGGGCAGCTGCACGTTGAGCCACACCCTGAACACGAGGTAGGTCAGCAGCGCCGTCGCGAGCGAGCTGCCGAGCGCCACCAGCCACCGCTGCCGCTCCAGCGCCCGGAAGAAGAACAGCAGCAGCACGAAGGTCGCGGCCACGAATCCCACCGGCTCCAGCGCGAGGGCGTAGATGAACAGGGCCGCCATCGTGGCGACGACCTTCGGCCATCCCAGGCGCGGCAGGGGCGGCGCGTCCGCGTCACGCGTCCGCACCGGGCCGACGAGGAGGGCCGCGCACACCAGCGAGAAGGCGGCGGCGAGGACGACGGGAAAGAAGCCCGGGCCGGGCCGCGCGAGCGAGCCGAAGCGGAGGCGGCTGGCTTCCTCGAGGGCGATGACGCCGACGACGAGGAGGACCGCGGCCGCCCCGCGCTCGCGCCCCGTCACTACCGGCCCAGGTTCAGCTTTTTCGCCAGCCGCGTGACGACCTCGTTCTCGCGCTCCACGAGCGTGAGCGTCGCCGATGCGTCGTGGTACTCGACGCTGAGCCCGGCCTTCTCGATGGCCGCGATCACGTCCGGATCCTTCATCGTCTTGTCGAGCGCGGCGGAGAGACGATCGACGATCGGCTTCGGCGTCCTCGCCGGCGCGTACAGCTCCATCCACGTGCTCAGCGAGGCGTCGGGCTGGCGCTTCTCCGTCATCGTCGGCGTGCTCGGGATCACGGGCAGGCGCTTGCCGGCGCTGGTGGCGAGGGCGACCAGATCGCCCGAGCGCACCACGGACAGCACGGCGCTCAGCGCGGCGGCGCCGATCGGCACGTGGCCGCCGAGCAGCGCGTTCTTCACGGGCCCGGAGCCGTTGAAGGGCACGTGCGACAGGGTGATCCCGTACGCCTGCTGCAGCAGCTCCATGTTGAAGTAGCTGTTGGTGCCGAGGCCCGCGGAGCCGTACGTCACGGTGCCCGGATTCTTCTTCGAGCGCACGGTGGCGGCCAGCGTGTAACCGTCGGGCCGGGCCTTGGCCACGCCGTCCATGCCGACCGCGCCGCCGCCGCCCGGCTTGTTGACGAGCACGACGGGCACGCCGAGGCTGGCGGCGAGCTGCGGCTGGATGACGCGGATGGCGGTGTCGGTGGGGCCGCCCGTCGCGAACGGGATCACGAACTGGATCGGACGTGTCGGATACGGCTGCGCGGCCACCGGCAGCGCCATGGCGGTCACGAGCAGCGTCGCGGCGATGAGCAGCGAGCGGCGCATCAGTCCTCCTTCATGAGCGGAAACGACCACGGGCTCATCTCCTCGGCGGTGCGACCGAGCGGATCCCACTCCTGCACGCGCCCCCACACGGCCTCCCCCGCCTCCTGGGCCTGACGCCGCAGGGCCGCGAGATCGACGCCGGGGATCACGCGATCCCGCATGCGGACCACGCCGTCGACGATCACGGTGACCACGTCGTCACCGATGCCGCATTCCACGAGCGCCTTGACGGGATCGCGCACCGGGCCGAAGCGCAGCGCGTCGCGCGTCGCGAGGTCGATCACCACGATGTCGGCCTTGGCCCCCGCGGCCAGACGGCCGAGGTCGTCACGACCGAGCGCCCTCGCCCCGCCCAGCGTGGCCGCCTCGAACACCTCGGCCGCGGAGGCCGCGAACAGATTGTGACT
>QHSB01000289.1 GCA_003220335.1 Candidatus Rokuibacteriota bacterium | reverse complement strand
GGCCATCCTCGCGCACACGCGCGACGTCGTGATCCTCGAGGACAACGACATGGCCGTGGTCACCGCGCACGGCGTGGAGCTGACCACGGTCGAGGGCGATCCCGTCCAGCGCGAGCCCGTCAAGATCCTGTGGGATCCGATCATGGCCGAGAAGGGCGGCTACCGGCACTTCATGCTCAAGGAGATCTACGAGCAGCCGCGCGCCATCACCGACACCTTCCGCGGCCGCATCGCCCCGGAGACGGGCAGCGTCATCCTGCCCGACGTGAGCCTCGACCCGTCGACGGTGAAGGCCATCCAGCGCGTCGTGCTCGTGGCGTGCGGCACCGCGTGGCACGCCGCCGCCCTCACCCGCATGATGATCGAGCGGCTGGCCGGCATTCCGGCCGAGGTCGACCTCGCCTCCGAGTTCCGCTACCGCGACGCCATCGTCGGGCCCGAGACGCTCGTGATCGCGGTCTCGCAGTCCGGCGAGACGGCCGACACCATCGGGGCCGTGAAGGCGGCGCGTCTGAAGGGCTGCCCGATCCTCGCCGTGACCAACGTCGTCGGCTCCGCCCTCGCCCGCGAGGCGACGGGCGTGCTGCAGATGCACGCGGGGCCCGAGATCGGCGTGGCCTCCACCAAGGCCTTCTCGACGATGATCGTCGCCGGCTACCTGCTGGGCCTCTGGCTCGGCCGCCAGCGCGGCGCCCTCACCGCCGAGGACGTGAAGAAGCACATCCAGGACCTCGTCGAGATCCCGCGGCTGGTGGAAAAGACGCTGGAGCTCGACCAGTCGATCGCGGCCCTCGCGCGCCATCTGAGCCACGCCACCGACTTCCTCTACCTCGGACGCGGCGTGCAGTTCCCGATCGCCCTGGAGGGCGCGCTGAAGCTGAAGGAGATCTCCTACATCCACGCCGAAGGCTACGCGGGCGGCGAGATGAAGCACGGCCCGATCGCCCTCATCGCCGACGGCCTGCCCGTGGTCGCGCTGGTGCCGCGCGACTCCTCCTACGAGCGGATGCTCGGCAACATGGAGGAGGTGCGCGCGCGCGATGGGCTGCTGATCGCGGTCTGCCACCCGGGCGATCGCGCGGTGGCGTCCAAGGCACAGCACGTCATCGAGGTGCCGCCGTGCGCCGAGCTGCTGGCGCCGCTCCTGACCGTGATCCCGCTGCAGCTGCTCGCCTATCACGTCGCGGTGCGTCGCGGCTGCGACGTGGACCAGCCGCGCAACCTCGCGAAGTCGGTGACGGTGGAGTAGGCGGGCGCGGTGGCGTCGCGCTACGCGGCGGGCTGGCCGAGCGCGTGCGCGATGAGTCGGTCGAGGTGGATCAGGTCGAAGGGCTTGGGCAGGTAGCCGGTCGCGCCCCTCTCGAGGGCCTCGATCGCGACCTGGGTCGAATCGTACCCCGTCATCACGAAGACCGGCGTCTGCACCCCCATGTCGCGGAGCGACTTCAGGAGGCTGAGTCCGTCGACGCCGGGCATCCGCACGTCCAGCAGGATGACGTCGGGAGTCTTCTGAACCACCGACGCCAGCGCCAGCGACGCGTTGCCGACGACCTCGACGGTGTACCCGCGCCCTAGAAACTGCTTCAGAATGTCCAGGATGACCTCGTTGTCGTCGACGACCAGCACGCGCTTGGTGTGACGCATGGCCGACCGGGTGGCAAGGCATGTGCCACGGCCCCGCCGCTCTGATTCCAGCCGATTTGTGCGTGTCCGTCCCCGTCCGTGACGGCGTGCCGACCCCGTCCGTGACGCCTTGGCCCGATGCGGTACAATTTGGCGTGCCCGCCGGGTTGGACCACCTCCTCGACGATCTGAATCCGCCGCAGCGCGACGCCGTCCTCGCCGGCGACGGGCCGCTGCTCGTGCTGGCGGGCGCCGGCAGCGGCAAGACCCGCGTCATCGCGCACCGCATCGCCCACCTGCTCGGCGTGCGCGGCGTGCACCCGCGCCACGTCCTCGCGGTGACCTTCACCAACAAGGCCGCCGGCGAGATGGCCCGCCGCGTGGACGCGCTGCTGGCGCCGGCCGGCATCCGGGCCCCGCTCATCGCGACGTTCCACTCGGCGTGCGTGCGCATCCTGCGCGCCCACGGCGAGGCCATCGGCGTGCCGCGCCACTTCACGATCTACGACGAGGACGACCGCGCCGCCCTCGTCAAGGAGTGCATGAAGGAGGGCGAGCTGGCCGAGCGCACGTTCACGCCCAGCGCGGCCGCGCACCGGATCTCCTATCTGAAGAATCAGATGGTGAGCGTGCAGGACGCGCTGCGCGACGCGCGCGGCCCGTGGGAGCAGAAGGCCGCGCTCGTGTACTCGCGCTACGAGAAGCGGATCCGCGAGGCGGGCGTGGTCGACTTCGACGACCTCCTGCTGCTCGTCGTGAAGCTGCTCGCCGAGTCGCCGGAGACGCTGGCGTGGTACCGCGGGCTCTGGAAGCACGTGCTCGTCGACGAGTACCAGGACACGAACCGCGCGCAGTACCGGATCATCCGGCTGCTGACCGACGAGCACCGCAATGTCTGCGTGGTGGGCGATAGTGACCAGTGCGTCGTTGAAGGCACGCTCGTGCAGACCACCCGTGGTCCGAAGCGCGTCGAGGCGATCGAGAAGGGCGACGCGGTCATCGCTGGGAGCGGCTGGGGAGCGCGTGACTCGGCGACCGTCGAGGACGTTCGTCGTACCGAGTACGACGGCATGATCGTGAAGATTCGCACCGCGGACGGTCGCGAAGTCCGGGCGACACCGAATCACGTGATGTTCGGGCGGTTCGAGCTGGATTCCTCGAAATATTACGTTTACCTGATGTATCAAGAGCGGCTCGGCTATCGCATCGGCCTGACGAAGGGCTCGCGGGCCGCCGACGCGCAGTCACTGGTGTGTGGCTTCCAGCAACGGACCAATCACGAGACGGCCGATCGGCTCTGGATTCTCGCCGCGTGTGATTCGCGTGCGGAGGCCCAGTACCTCGAAGCATACTTCGCGACCCAGTACGGGCTGCCGACGATGGTGTTCCATGTTCGCGGGCGCCGCATGGCGATCACGCAACAGCACGTCGACCGCCTGTACGACGAAGTCGATACGCGTCTACGCGCCAAGCAACTGATGGCGGCCTTGCTCCTCTTCGAGGAGTATCCGCATCATCGCGCCGGCGCGATGACGCGCGAGGGGATCTCGAGAAAGATTCTGCATTTCACGATGTTCGGAGATCCACGCCCCCGTGCCTGGCACGAGCACCGGATCCAGCTGGTCAGCTCCGACCTCAGCCTCTGGGAACGCATCGGAACCGTCATGAAGCCCCGGCGCGGACGGCGACGGACGTGGCGGGTCGAGACGTCACGCAAGAACTACGATGAGGGACTCGCCTTCGCCGCGCGGCTCGCCGACATCGGAGCGTTGGAGGTTGTTCGTCGGGCGCGGCTCACGAACGGTAAAGCGTTTCAATTCATGCCGGCGAGCCATCTGCGGCCGGGAATGACCGTACCCGTTCTCGATGGCAACCAAGTGCGTGAGGTACGCGTCGCCTCCGTCGAGCCCGAGCGCTATCACGGATACGTCTATGATCTGGCGGTGAAAGACCTGCGTAACTTCGCCGCGGGTGGACTCCTCGTCCACAACTCGATCTATAAATGGCGGGGCGCGGATATCAACAACATTTTGGATTTTGAAAAGGACTTTCCCGGCACGCGCGTGGTGAAGCTCGAGCAGAATTACCGGTCAACGAAGAGCATTCTCGCCCTCGCCGCCGCCGTGATCGACAACAACCTGCAGCGAAAAGACAAGACACTCTGGACGGAGAACCCCGAGGGCGAGCCGGCCGCCGTCTATCGCGGCTGGGACGAGCACGAGGAGGCGAACTTCGTCGCGCAGACGATCCTCAAGACGCGCGCCGACGGCGTCGGCTGGGACGGCATCGCCGTCTTCTATCGGACCAACGCGCAGTCGCGCGTGCTCGAAGACGCGCTGCGCCGCGCGCGCATCCCGTACGTGATCGTCGGCGGCGTGCGCTTCTACGAGCGCAAGGAGATCAGAGACACGCTCGCCTGGCTGCGGCTGACCATCAATCCGGCCGACGACGTGGCCTTCCGCCGCGCCGTGCAGGCGCCGCCGCGGGGCGTCGGGGCGACGTCCCTGGCGCGGCTGGACGAGCTCGCGCTCGACGAGACCAGGCCGCTGCTGGCGCTGGCGGCCATGCCGCCGCCCGACATCCGCGGCAAGGCGCGCAGCGGGCTCGAGGACTTCGCGGCGACGGTGGCGCGCCTGGCCAGCCAGCGCCGCGAGCTGTCACCGCCGGCCTTCATCGACCTCGTGCTGCAGGCCTCCGGCTATCGCAAGGCGCTCGAGCAGGATCGCTCGCCGGAGGCCGAGGGTCGGCTCGAGAACCTGGAGGAGCTCGTCGCCGCCGCCGAGGACTTCACCCACGCCGAGGGCGAGAGCACGGTGGAGGCGTTCCTCGACAGCGTGGCCCTCATGAGCGACGTCGACGAGCTGAAGGAGGCCGAGGCACGCGTGACCCTGATGACGCTGCACTCGGCCAAGGGCCTCGAGTTTCCCGTGGTGTTCCTCACCGGCCTCGAGGAGGGCGTCTTCCCGCACGCGCGCTCGATGAACGACCCCGAGGAGATCGAGGAGGAGCGGCGCCTCTGCTACGTCGGCCTCACGCGCGCGCGCGACCGGCTCTATCTCTCGTACGCCGTGCACCGGCGCATCCACGGCTACGGCGTCGGCGAGCCCTCGCGGTTCCTGCGCGAGATGCCGGAGGCGCACCTCACGCTGCTCAACGCCTCGCGACCCGAACCGGCGTTCGCCGAGGCGCGCGTGGTGCCGCGCTACGAGCCCGAAGAGGAGGCGTGGCCGATCAAGGTCGGCGCGCGCGTGCGCCAGGCGCGCTTCGGGGAGGGCCTGGTGGTCGGTGTGGAGCGGGATGGCCCGGACATCATGGTGACCGTGGCCTTCGCCAGCGTCGGGCGCAAGCGGCTCTCGCTGCAGTACGCGCACCTCGAGGAGCTGGACGCGTGATCGGCCGGGACGACGTGGCCCACGTCGCGCGGCTGGCGCGGCTGGCCCTGACCGACGCCGAGCTCGAGACGATGCGCGAGCAGCTCAACGCCATCCTCGCCCACATCGATGCGCTGAAAGCCGTGGACACCACGGGCGTCGAGCCGACGTCGCACGCGGTGCCGCAGTTCAACGTGATGCGCGATGACGAGCCGAGCCCGTGCTTTCCGCCGCAGGAGATGCTCGCCAACGCGCCCGATCGCAGCGGCGACTTCTTCCGCGTGCCGCGGATCATCGAGGACGAGGCATGAGCCCCGGCCAATCGATCCACGATCTGACCGACGCTTTCACGCGCGGGGAGACGACGCCGAGCAAGGTGACCGACGCCTATCTCGCGCGGATCGCGACGCTCGACGACAAGGTCGGCGCCTACATCACGGTGACGGCCGATCACGCGCGCTCCGCCGCCGAGGCGTCGGATCGACGCTATCGTGAGGGCCGGCCGCTGGGCCCGCTCGACGGCG
>QHSB01000288.1 GCA_003220335.1 Candidatus Rokuibacteriota bacterium | reverse complement strand
CTCGTCGACGGCGACGACGTCGCCTGGGAGCTGCCGCTGCCGATCGGCGGCATCATGACGCGCGCGGAATTGCCGGAGGCCGCGCGCTGGGAGCGCGAGCTGTCCCGCCATCTCGGCGCGCGCGGCTATGCGTTCCACGATCCGTTCTTCACGCTGCTGTTCCTGTCCGCCGACTTCCTGCCGGCGGTGCGCCTGAGCCCGCTCGGCGTCTGGGACGTGAAGGCCGCTCGGGTGCTGCTGCCATCGCATCCGCGTTGACCATGCGGGCCGTGCTTGCGCTGACGCTCGTCGTGCTCGCGGCGGCGCCGGCGCGCGCCGCGGGGACGTTCGTGAGCGGCCGGCACGAGGGCCGCGGCTACGCGCTCTTCACGCCGAGCGCACCGGCGACGGGCCCGCTCGTCGTCGCGCTGCACGGCTGCTGGCAGACGCCGGAGGACTTCGCGCTCGGCACCCGGCTCAACGCCGCGGCCGAACGCCGCGGCCTCGTGGTCGTCTACCCCGCGCAGAGCCGCCGCGACAACGCCTACCGCTGCTGGAACTGGTTCGCGGGCGAGGCCTCGCCGACGGCGGGCGAGGTGGGCGAGATCCTCGCCCTCGCGCGGCGCGTGCAGACCGAGCGCGCGCTGCGCGATCCGCACCTCCTGGTGCTCGGCTTCTCCGCGGGCGGCTTCATGGCCGTGAACCTCGCGTGCGCGGCGCCGCAGGTGGTGACCGGCATCGGCGTCATGGCGGGCGGCGCCTACCGCTGCGGCGTCGGCCCGACGGGCGCCATGCAGTGCATGCGCGGGCTTGGCGCCGAGCCCGGCGCCGCGGCCGCCGCCTGCCTGCGCGCGGCGGGCGTGAGCACGCTGCCGCTGCGCGCCTCCGTCTGGCAGGGCGACGCCGACGCGGTCGTGAGCCCGCTGAATCTCTCGGCGCTGGAGACGATGCTCGCGCGCGCGGTCGGCGCCGTGGCGGCGGTCACGGAGCCCGTCGAGGGCGCCGTCCACGCGCTGCACCGCGACGCGCGCCACCGCCCGGTGCTCGAGACGTGGCTGGTGCCGGGCATGGGCCACGCGTGGAGCGGCGGCGACGCGCGCGGCACGCACACCTATCCGCCGGGCCCGCCCGCCACCGAGCGCATGCTCGACTTCCTGCTGTCGCCCGGGCGCTGACGCCGTGCGCCGCCAGCGACGGCTCGCCCTCGGAGTGCTCCTCGCCGCCGCCGGGCTCGCCGTGGCGGCGTTTCCGTTCCGCGCGACGTGGTGGGGCGGCCTTCTCCTGGCCGTCGCCGAGGCCGGCGTCGTCGGCGGGCTCGCCGACTGGTTCGCCGTCACCGCGATCTTCCGGCGTCCGCTCGGGCTGCCCATCCCGCACACCGCGCTCATCCCCGCCAACTGGGAGGGGCTGGCCGAGCGCGTCGGCGCCATGGTCGGTGGCCGCGTGCTCACCCCGCGCTACGTCGTGCAGGAGATCGAGCGCGTGGACGTCGCCGATCTGCTCGCCCGGGGCGCCGAGCGCGTGTCGCAGGCGGACCTCGAGACGGCGACGCGGGCGGTGGCGAGCTGGGCGGCCGAGCAGCTCACGGCGGGGACGGCCTCCGAGCTGGTGGCGCGGCTGCGGGCGCTGCTGACCGCCCAGCCGGTGGCGCCGACCCTGGCGGCGGCGTTGCGCATCGCGCGCGACAACGGCTGGGACGGGCGCGTCGTGCAGGCCGTGGTGCTCGGGCTGGCGGACGCGCTCGAGCGCCCCGACGTGCGGGCCACCGTGGCCGAGGTGATCGACGAGCTGCTGATGCGCTACCGCGCGGGCATGGGCGTCTACCCGCGGCTGTGGATCGGACTCGCGGAGCTGCTCGGCGTGCTGGACCGCGAGCGGATCGTCGCCGCGCTCCATTCCGGGCTGCGCGAGGTGGCGAAGAATCCCGACCACCCGCTGCGGGCGCGCGCGAGCGAGATCGTGGCCGAGCTCGAGACGCGCCTGACGACCGACGGAGCGCTGGCCGCGCGCGTCGAGGCGGCGAAGAACGAGCTGCTCGCCACACCGGCGGTGGTGGCGCTGCTCGACGACCTCGCGGCCTCGCTGCGCCGCACGCTGCTGGCCGATCTCGCGGCCCCGCGCTCGGAGGCGGCGGCGTGGATCGCCGAGCGGCTCGAGCGCGCGCGCCAGGCCCTGGTGACCGACGCCGCGCTGCGCGTGCAGATCGGCGACTGGCTGAAGGCGCGCGTCTCCGAGCTCGTGCTGCGCCACCACGGCCGCATCGCGGAGTTCATCGCCAACGGCGTGCGCGCGCTGGGCCCGGAGGGCGTGGTCCGCCTCATCGAGGAGCACGCGGGCGACGACCTGCAATTCATCCGCGTGAACGGCACCGTCGTCGGCGGCCTCGCCGGGGGCGCCATCTACGGCGTCCACCTCCTCGTCCATCTCCTGTAACTGTTGAGAGTCCTTGAGTTTTCACGTAGACTCAGCCACCACCCAGGGCAGGACCTCATCGAGGAGGAATCGCATGTCCCGCATGCGCGTCACGATATCGTTCGTCGTCGCCGGCGTCGTCCTCGTCATTGCGCTCGGCACGCCGGCCATCAGTCAGACACCAAAATCCGGCGGCACTCTGAACATCACCCAGCGCGAGGACCTCCCGCAAGGCTTCGCCATCCACGAGACGCAGACCAGCTCCACCGTGTGGCCGTCGATGCCCTGCTTCAACAACCTCGTCGTCTACGACCCGGCCAAGAAGGTGGAGTCGTTCGACACGATCGTCGGCGATCTCGCCGAGAAGTGGTCCTGGCAGGACAACTACCGCAACCTCGTCTTCTTCCTGCGCAAGGGCGTGAAGTGGCACGACGGCCAGCCGTTCACCAGCAAGGACGTGAAGTTCACCTTCGACATGGTGCGCGAGGGCGCCGACGCGCCGGCCAAGCTGCGCATCAACCCGCGCAAGGACTGGTACACCAACGTCGACTCCATCGAGACGCCGGACGCGTCCACGGTCGTCTTCCACCTCAAGCGCCCCCAGCCCTCGATCCTCATGATGCTGGCCTCGGGCTACAGCCCCGTGTACGCCGCCCACGTCCCGCCGGCGAGCTACCGGACGAGCTGCGTGGGGACGGGGCCGTTCAAGCTCAAGGAGTGGCGCAAGGGCGAGTTCGTCGAGTACGTCCGGAACCCCGACTACTTCATCAAGGGCCGGCCGTACCTCGAGGGGCTGAAGTACGTCGTCATCGTCGAGCGCGGCACGCGCACGGCCGCGCTGCAGTCGGGCGCCGTCGACGTGTCCTATCCCGGCGAGACCTCGAAGACGCAGGCCGAGCAGCTCAAGAAGGCGGTGCCGCAGCTCGTGGTGACGCCGGTCAGCGAGAACGTGAACAACAACGTCATCATGAACATCAAGAAGCCGCCCTTCGACAACCTCAAGATCCGGCTGGCCGTCAGCCACGCCATCGACCGCCGCGCGCTCATCCAGGCCGTCTACCAGGGCGGCGGCGTCATCGGCGCGGCCATGGCTCCCAAGCCGCACGCCTTCTGGGGGCTCGGTGACAAGGAGCTCACCGCGCTGCCGGGGTACGGCAACGCGGCCGAGGAGAAGGCGCGGGCCAAGAAGATGATGGCCGAGCTCGGCTACTCGCCGGAGAAGCCGCTCAAGGTCGAGATGGTCACGCGCGCGATCGCCATCTACGTCGACATGGCCTCGTTCGTGATCAACGAGCTGAAGCAGATCGGCATCGAGTCCACGCTCAAGCAGATCGAGACGGCGCAGTGGCACGCCATGGCCGTGCGCGGCGAGTACCAGATCGGCGCCAACCTCACCGGCCTCGGCGCCGACGATCCCGACGGCAACTTCTACGAGAACTACGCCTGCGGCTCGCCGCGCAATTACACGCACTACTGCAGCGAGCAGGTCACGAAGATGATCGACCAGCAGTCGCAGGAGATCGACCAGAAGAAGCGGCTGGCCATGGTCTACGCCATCCAGAAGAAGCTCGAGGAGGACGCCGCGCGCCCGATCCTGTCGTGGCGCATGGACTACTTCACCCACTGGCCGCACGTGAAGGGGCTCGTCGTCCAGAACAACGTCTACAACTTCGGGCGCATGCAGGAGGTCTGGCGGGACAAGTAGTCGCATGAAGAGCTACGTCGCCCAGCGCCTCGGCATCGCCATCCTGACCCTGGTGGGCATGTCGATCGTCATCTTCGCGCTGCTGCGCCTGGCGCCGGGCGACATCGTCGACATCCTGTTCTCCACGGCCGGCTACGTGAACGAGGCGGACAAGCAGGCGCTGCTCAAGGAGCTCGGCATGGACCGCCCGTACTGGGTCCAGTACCTCGACTGGATGCGCCAGATCCTCACGGGCGATCTCGGCAAGTCCTATCGCTACGACATCCCGGCGTGGGAGATCATCCGGCCGCTCCTGCCCGTGACCATCGAGCTGGCCATCCTCTCCATCATCGTCGCCGTCGCCCTCGGCGTGCCCACGGGCGTCATCAGCGCCGTGCGACAGGACACCACGCTCGACTACGTGCTCCGCGTCGTCAGCCTCGCCGGGCTCTCGATGCCGTCCTTCTGGCTCGGCATGGTCATCATCCTCGGGATGGTCTCGTGGCTCGGCTGGATCCCGCCGATGACCTACGTGCGGCCGACGGAGAACTTCAAGGCGCACGCCATCCAGTTCGCGCTGCCCGCGCTCGCCGTCGGCTACCGCTCCTCCGCCCTCATCATGCGCATCACGCGCTCCTCGCTGCTCGAGGTCATGCGCGAGGACTACATCCGCACGGCGTG
>QHSB01000287.1 GCA_003220335.1 Candidatus Rokuibacteriota bacterium | reverse complement strand
CCACGGCGCCGCGCGGTGAGCTTGGCCGCCCACTTCGTGAACGCGTAGAGCGCGAGCATAGTCTGGTAGCCGCGGAAGACGCCGTGCAGCGGCGTGAGCGTCTTGCGGAAGACGACGTGACGCCAGTACTCGCGCAGGAACGGCTCGATATCGGGCGCGTCGGCGTCGAAGCGCACGGCCTGCACGTCGGTCAGGTCGAAGGGCGGGCCGCCCGTGATCCAGTCCGGCAGGTGGCCGCGCCCGCGGCGGAAGCGGAAGAAGTTACGGTACAGCGCCAGCACGAGGCCGAGCCGCGACGGACGGCGGCGCGAGAACTCGAGCCACGTGTAGAGCGGCGCCAGCGGCGTGAGGCGCGGCCGGCTCGGGTAACGCGCCTGCGCGGCGATGGCGATCACCTTGCGATACCGATCGGCCTCGAGCTGGGCGAGGCCGCCCACCAGCGTCTCCGTCGGGGCGCGGCCCTCGCGCCGCGCCTTGGCCTCCACCTGCGAGAGTCCCACGCACAGGCTGATCAGCACGCTGCCCGCCAGCAGCGCCGTCGGCAGCGTGCACTCGTCGTGGGCGAGCAGCGCGAGCAGCGCTGCCTCGATGGGACGATACTGCGCCCACGTGATGTCCACGGACGCATAGAGGACGAGGGGATCGGGCAGCCGACGCACGCGCGTGCTGCCCGCGAGCACCGCGCGCACCTCGGCCTCCTGCGCGGGCAGCGTGCGGCCCTGGTGGGCGCGCACGGCCGTGCACGCGAACGAGACACCCACCGCCACGCCGTCCGGCGTCTCGACGAACGAGTACGGGAACTCGCGGCACACCTGCGGCTTGGCGGGCGCGCCGAGGCGCGTGTGGATGCCGCAGCGCTCGTCGGGCTCGAGGAAGACGCAGGCGCCGTCGGGCCGCCGCGCGAACGTCGCACGCTCGCCGCCGGCGAGCGTGAACGGCAGCGGCCGGAACTTCGGGCCCGGCGGCAGCGGCGGCGTCAGCCGCGTCCAGTCCACCGCCTCGAGCCGCGCGCGGGCTGCGTCGTCGACGCCGATGAGCCAGTCGTTGCGGCAGCAGGCGCCCGACTGCTGGCAGGTGAAGACGACGTCGTCGGGCAGGAGGAGCCGCGTCATTCCGCCACTCTGCGGGCCAGCGCCTCGCGAGGTCAAGTGACACGCACGGTACCATGAGCGCCATGAGCCGATGGCCGATGGCGTGCGCGCTGGCGCTGGCGGCGCTGGCGGCGGGGCCCGTCGCGGGCGCGCCCTCGGCCGTGCCATCCGAGCTGGTGAGCGCCGCGCGCGAGTACCGCGCCAGCCTCGCCAACCTCCTGCCCTTCCGCGAGGAGGCGGTGACGCACGCGCGCGCGACGCTGGCGACGCGCCGGCAGCTGGCGGAGGACGGTCTGATCGCGCGGCGCGAAGCGGAGACGGCCGAGCAGACGCTGGCCACCGCCGAGGCGGCGCTCGCGGCCACGCACGCCGAGATCGCCCAGGCCGAGCGGATGGAGGCGGAAGCGGCGGCAACCGTGGTGCTGGCGTCGCTGCCGCCGGCCAAGCCGGGCGCGCTGCTGGTGACGCCCACGCTATTGCGCTTCCACGGGCTCCGCGACTGGACGCTGGCCCAGGTCACGAGCGTCGAACGCTTCTTCGCCGACCGCTTCCACCGCGCCCTGCCCGTCAGCGCGCTCGGGCAGACGCCGGCGCACGACCGCCTCGGCTTCGATCATCGCAACGCGCTCGACGTGGCCGTGCATCCCGATAGCGCGGAGGGCCAGGCGCTCATGGCCTGGCTGCGCGCGCGCGGCGTGTCCTTCCTCGCCTTCCGCGGCGCCGTCGCGGGCGAGGCCACGGGCGCGCACGTGCACATCGGGGAGCCGTCCCCGCGTCGCGCGCCCCAGCGTGCCGCTGCGGCGCGTCCCAGCGTGCCGGGCAGCACCGTGCCTGCGCCATGATCGACTTCACCGCCGTCGGCGCCGAGGCCGTCGATCTGCTGCGCGCCTACCTCACGATCGACACCACGAACCCGCCCGGCAACGAGATCGCCGGCGCACGATTCCTGGCCGACGTGCTCGCGCGCGCGGGCATCGAGAGCCGCACGGTGGAGTCGGCGCCCGGCCGCGCCAACCTCGTGGCGCGCGTGCGCGGGGACGGCTCGCTCGGCGCCGTCGTGCTGCACCACCACATCGACGTCGTGTACGCCGACCGGCGCTTCTGGACGGTCGATCCGTTCGGCGGCGAGGTCCGGGACGGCTTTCTCTATGGCCGTGGCGCCGTCGACATGAAGTCCACCGGGATCCTGCAGCTCGCCGCTCTGCTCGCGCTCGCGCGCGCCGGCGTGCGGCTCAAGCGCGACCTGATCTTCCTCGCGACGGCCGACGAGGAGGCGGGCAGCGCGTTCGGCGCCCAGTTCATCGCGGCCAACCACCCCGACTGGCTGGCCGGCGCGGAGTACGCGCTGACCGAGCTGGGGGGCATCGAGATCGACCCGGACAAGCGCGCGCCGTTCGCGCACATCGTCATCTCCGAGAAGACGGGCCTGCCGCTCTGCCTCACCGCGCGCGACACACCCGGCCACGGCTCGATGCCCTGGCCCGACACGGCGCCGCATCGGCTCATCCGGGCTCTCGCCCGGCTCCTCGCCGCCGAGCGCCCACCGCGCGTGCTGCCCGAGGTGCAGGAGTACTTCCGGGCGCTCGCGCGCGTGCTGCCGCCTGCTGCGGGTCGCGGCCTGGACGACCTCGCGACTGCGCTGCACGATCCCGCCTTTCGCGCGCGCTTCTTCGCGCGCCGCGACTGGGCGGCGATGGTGCGCACGACCTTCGCGGTCAACATGCTGCGCGCCAGCCAGAAGCTCAACGTCATCCCGCCCGAGGCGGTGGCGGACATCGACTGCCGCGTGCTGGCCGGCGACGACCCAGGCGAGGTGCGCGACTGGGTAACGCGCGTGGTGGCCGACGATCACGTCCAGGTCGAGTTCGCGCGGGAGCCGAAGGTCCCGAACCTCTCACCGCCCGACACGGAGATGTACAAGGCGCTCGCCGACACGCTGGCTCGTCGCGCGCCCGGCGTGGTGGTCGCGCCCGAGATCCTCGTTGCCTTCACCGACAGCTGGGTGTTCCGGCGCATGGGGCTGGCCGCGTACGGCTGGAGCCCGTTCGTCCTCGACGACGAGGAGTGGCGCCGCGTGCACGGCAACGACGAGCGCATCTCCCTGGAGAACCTTCGCGAAGGCGCGCGCGCGTACACGGAGTTGCTGCTGCAGATCGCCGGGGCCTGAGGATGGCCGCCGCCCGGCGGCGCCGTCCCACCCGTGTCCTATCGAAGGTAGGGCTGAGCATCCGCCGCGGAACAGCGCGTGACGCCGGCATCATCTGCGACCTCATCCGCGGTCTCGCGCGCTACGAACGGCTCGAGCGCCAGTGCGTCATCGGCCCCGCCGCCGTCCGACGCCACGGCTTCCGCCCTCGCCCATACTTCGAGACGCTGATCTGCCGCCGCGACGGCCGCGCCGTCGGCCTCGCGCTCTACTTCTTCACGTACTCGACCTTCCTGGGGCAGCCGACCCTCTACCTCGAAGACCTCTTCGTACTGCCCGAGGCCCGGGGGGCCGGCGCCGGCCGCGCGCTGCTACGCGCGCTGGCGCGGATTGCGCTGCGCCGCGGCTGCGGGCGCATGGAATGGGCGGTGCTCGACTGGAACACGCCGTCGATCCGCTTCTATCGCCGGCTCGGCGCCGGCTTCAGAAAGGAGTGGATCCTCACGCGCCTCACCGGCGCGCCGCTGCGCCGACTCGCGCGGGGCCAATCGTAGAGCAGCGCCCCGGCTTGGCCGGGCGCTCCGAACGCTGGGGGTGAGGAGCGACCCGGCTTGGCCGGGGCACTCCGAACGCTGGGGGGCTTAGAGGAGCGACCCGGCTTGGCCGGGCCGCTCCGAACGTTGGGGGGTGTGGGGGGCCATATCGGGGCCCCCCCACGTCCTATGACTCGGGGCCCTCGACCTCGGTGATGTGCCAGGTCCCACGGGTGACGTGCGTGTGCACGGTCACGACCTTCGAGAATCGACCGTCGCGCTGCTGGACCGTCACCCGGAATTCGTGCCAGGTCCGCTGGGTGGCGACCGGGGCCAGCCGCTCCCAGCACCCGGAGTCCACCACCTTGTAATCGATCAGCGTCAGCTTGCCCACACGCGACCGCCACGCATCGGCGACGGCCGCGCTCGCCCACACGTCCGCCGGCGCGGCCTCGCCCTTGCGCCACGCGTCCAGCATCTGTGCGGCGACCTGAATGCCGCGGTCCACGCCCATGCGTTCCGGACACGAGCGCTGGCCGATGACGTGGATCATCGCCAGGGCGAGCAACCCCGCCGCCAGGAGCGCGCTGCCGCCACCGGCGACGGCGCGCGGGACCGAGCGGGTCACACTCGCGCGCACGGCCACGGCCAGCATGGCCAGGAAGAGCACGATCATCACGATCAGCAGCGGCGGCAGCACGAGGGCGACGCTCGTGTCGTCGATCAGCCGCAGCGACAGCAGGGCCGCCGGCGTCAGGAAGACCGTGATCCAGACGGGGATCCACGCGTGCCGCCGCCACCACACGAAGGGCCGCTCGTACCAGCGCAGGCGCGGAGGCGGCGGACGCCGCGGCGGCGGGGGCGGAGGTTCCCAGCGGCGAACCTCGCGCGGCGGGACGCTCAGTCGAGGCCCCAGGTGAAGACGTGTGTGGGCGTGACCTCCACGATCACCGAGTCGGAGGCCGACAGCGCGGCCTCGCGCGAATACTGCGGGTACTTCGCGTAGAGGTGCTTGCGGGCGCGCGTGAAGGCGGGGCCGCGGCGCACGAGCTTCGCCGTGCCCTGCACCATCACGCCCTTGATCTGCGACCAGTCCTCGGAATAGAGATCGACGGTGACGGCGAGGCGGGAGTTCTGCCCGAGATTCAGCACCTTGCGGGCGTCGTCGCCGGAGCCGAAGTAGATGCGATCGCCGACCAGCGTGTGGCACACCGGCACCAGGTGAGGCGTGCCCGCCTCGCCGACGGTGGCCACGCGACACACGCGCTCGGCGCCGACGAGCTTCGCGACACGCTTGGAAAGCCGCGCTCGTTTGACCGGCATGTGACGCTTACTGTAAATTGCGCGCCATGAAAAAACCAGCACGCACGAAGAAGCCGGCGAAGGCGAAGGCCGCCGCGAAGGCCGCGCCGAAAGCAGCCGCGAAGACGGCCAAGGCCTACAAGCCGACGCCCATCCAGGGGATCGGGTGGGCTCCGTTCCGGTACCCGCTCTCGTAGCCGTCGTCCTGCTGCTGACCGCTCTCCCCGGCGGTGCCGCCGCCGCCGGGGAGGAGCCGGCTTCCGCGCTCCGCGTCGTCACCTTCAACCTGCTGCACGGCGGCCCATCGTCCGGCTGGCGCGGCGACGGCGAGCATCTCGAGGAGCGCCTGGCCATGGTCACGCGCGAGCTCGGCGTGCTCGCGCCCGACGTCGTCGGCCTGCAGGAGGCGTCGATCACCCGAGGCCGCGGCAACGTCGCCGCGCGGCTCGCCACGGCGCTCGGCCTGTACGTTACGCACGCCTCCGCGACACGGCGCGTCTCCGGCCTCGCCTGGATCGACTGGCTCATCGTCTGGGGCATCAACT
>QHSB01000286.1 GCA_003220335.1 Candidatus Rokuibacteriota bacterium | reverse complement strand
CCGAGGCCGTTGCCGCCCGTCGCGGCGAGCGTCACCGTCGTGGCGCCGGTCACGGTGGCGTTGGCGGTCGGCGCCGTGAACGTCACCGTCGGGTTCGTCGCCGGCGGCGGCGTCGTGTTGCTCACGCTCACCGCGAGCGTGGCGCTGCCACTCTTGCCCGCGGAGTCGGTCACCGTCGCCGTCAGCGTATGCGCGCCGTTGGCAATGGTCTTCGTGTCCCAGGAGTACGTCGGACCCGTGCCGGGCACGGTCGTGCCGTCCACCTTGAGGGTGTAGCTGTACCCGCTGCCCGAGCCGCCGCTCGCCGCCACCGTCACCGTCGCCACGGCGCTGACCGTCGCGTTCGGCGCCGGCACCGTGAAGGCCGCCGTCGGGTTGTCGGGCGTCGGAGGCGGCGTGCCACCGCCGCCGCCGTTGCCGATGACGTACACGTGCGCCGCGGACGGGCCAAACGTGTCCGTGAAGTTGTTGCCGGAGGCGGCGAGCGTGCGGCCCTCGGCGTTGACGGTCACCGTGCCCGGCGCCGTGTTCCAGCCGAACGTGGCGTTCTGGCTCGTGTTCGTGGAGTTGTACGCGAACACGTAGCCCTTGCCGCCGACCACCTTGACCTTCGTCTTGATGGCGGTGTTGGAGTTGGTCGTCAGCGCGCCGGCCGCGTCGTCGGCGAGCAGCACGGGCTCGAGCGCGGCGATCTCGTTGACCACGCTCTTGAGGTTGTTCATGTAGCCGGTCTTCTGATCGCACCAGCCCGAGCACACCGCCAGCAGCGCGTTGTCGCCGAGGCTCCACCAGAAGAGACCGTGGGTACCCTCGACGATGGCCATGTACGCCATGTTTCGCATTTCGGTCTGCGTCGGGAACCGGCCCAGCGAGGTGAACTGGAAGAACTGCTCGACTGTCATGTACGGCCGCGCGTTCTTGACCGCGTCACGTGCGCGCGACGTCCAGTCGGCGACCTGGGTGAGGGCGTAGCCGCCCGACGGCTCCGCGCCGTACATCGGGTACGGGTCCGTGCTCAGGATGTCGACGGTGTCACGCCAGAGGGTCAGGTCTGGGTTGCCGAGCAACGCCGAGAACGTGACGGTGGCCGGGGCGAGTTGCCGCAGCCGCAGGGACTGCGCGAAGACGCCCGGCTGAAGCCCGGCCAGGCACTCGTCCGCCGTATAGAAGCCGGCGAGCCCGGGCAGCGCCGCCAGCTGCTGCACGTAGGCGTCGGAGCTGTTGATGAGGAAGCCGCCGTCCGCCGGGTACTTGTCGAAGCAGTTGCCGGTCTGCAGATACGTGACCCCGTGCTGCTGGAGATTGGCCATGAGCGCGGTCATCGCATCCACGGGCGCCTGGCCGTACCAGTAGTTGAGGTACATGTTGATGTTCATGCCGCCCATGCGGCGGTCGCCCGTCGCGGACCAGAGCGTGTTCTCCCAGAAGGTCGGGTCGCTGCTGTAGCCGAGCCCCGCGTCGTAGACGCCGAGGATGAACCGCGGCACGCCCTTGAGCAGCACGCGGTTCTTGGCGTCGACCGACACGTTCATCGTCGAGCGCGCCGCCGCCGGCACCTTCGAGACGCGATACGCCGGATAGTCATAGACGGAGCTGTTGCTCGACAGGTCGACGAGCGAGACGGTCGCGAGGTAGCCGCGGCCCGCCTGCATCGCGGCCCCATCCACCGTGGCCACGACATGGGCGGCGGCGGCCGTCGACTGCTGCGCGATCACCTGGCCGCTCGCCTCGTCCTTGATCGTGGCCTGGATGCTGTAGCGCGCGAAGTCGCCGCCGGGCGGCGTCACGTTGACGTCGAACTGCAGCGTCTGCGGCTGGTCGTCGAACAGCATGCCGCGGAAGTTGGGATAGAGCATGAAGACGTCGGCGGCCGCCGCCTGCATCTGCTGCACGACGATGTCGTCGAACCACGCCGTGCCCGACGGGTTGTTGTAGTTCTCGAGCATGATGGCCACCGCCTGGTCGGCGGCGATGACGATCGGACCGAGCGTGATCTGCGTCCAGTCGTTGGTGCCGGTGATGAGATCGGAGGGCGTCCACGAGAATACGCCGCCCGGCCGCTGGTCGAACGTCAGCCGCACGCCGGTGTTGTTGCCGCCGAGGCTCTGGGTCTTGACCCAGCCCGACACCGTGTACGTGCCCGCCTTGAGCTGAATGTTCTGGGACGAAGTCGCGGCGCCGGTGTCACGCCGGTAGCTGAAGGTACCGGAGCGTTTCGTCAGCTGATCCTGCGACCAGCCCGAACCGGCCGTCCAGCCCGTCGGTCCCAGCGTCTCGAAGCCAGGATTCTGGGCGAGGTTCGCTCCCATGTTCACCTTCGGCAGCGCGGTGAGGCCGCCGCCGATCAGGGGCGCCGACTGGGCGCGCGCGATCGGCGCCGTCGACGTCATCGTCATCATCGCAATCAGGACCCCAGCCATCCAACGTCGCATCTGCACCCTCCACCGTTCGGGTCTTGTGTCAGTCTTACAGCGACTAGGAAACGGATTTCCCAGCGCCCGGCGAGGGCAAAGCCAGGGCCAAACCCCTAAATCCGCTCATCTGTGCGGAAACACGTATCTTGGAACTTCTACGTTCTCCGAGCATGACCCGGCCCTGACACTGCGAGGTACAGTCGCGGCTGGAGCGAACACTCCGCTGGCAGGGTGTGCAGCCGGAGCGCGAATCGCGCGAAGCCGGTGCGGACCTATGGCGCTGGAGTGACAGATTTCGCCGCCGGCGGGGGGCGGCGGGCGTGGTACGAGGCTTGCGCTTTCCGAACGGCATGCTGACTCTTGTCCGCGACGACTCCGCCGGAAAGTCCTGGGATCGTTTTGTCGAGCAGCACCCCGCCGCCACCGTGGCCCACCTGTCCGCCTGGGGGCGGATCGCGGCCGGCGCCTACGGTCACGCGAGCGCGTATCTCTCGGTCGAGGACGACGGCGAGAAGCTCGGCGTGCTGCCGCTCGTGCTCGTCAGCAGCCGCATCTTCGGCCGCCGCCTCGTCTCGATGCCGTTCCTCGATTACGGCGGCGTCCTGGTCTCGCCGGAGGCGCCGTTCGGCGCCGTCGAGCCCGCCCTGGTCGACGCGGCGCTGGGCGTGGCGCGCGAGCGGCGCGCGCAGGGCGTGGGGCTCCGTCAACTCCACCCCGTGCCGCTGCCCTACGCGACGGCCACCGACCGCGTGACGATGCTGCTGACGCTGACGACGAAGGACGCCGTGTGGAAGGCGCTGTCCTCCGAGCGGCGCAACCGCGTGCGCAAGGGCGAGAAGAACGGCCTCACCGCGGCCTGGTGCGCGGCCGAGGCGCTCGACGACTTTTACCGCGTGTTCGCGATCAACATGCGCGACCTCGGCTCGCCGGTCCACAGCCGCACGTTCTTCCGCCTGATGCTCGAGGAGCTGCCGGGGACGGCGCGGGTGCTGATGGTCCGCGACAAGGACGGCCGCGCCGTCGGCGCCGCCGTCTGTCTGTTCTTCCGCGACACCGTCATGGTTCCCTGGGTGTCGTCGCTCCGCGAGGCCTTCTCGCTCTGCCCGAACTTCGTCCTGTACTGGGAGGTCATCCGGTTCGGCTGCGAGAACGGCTACCGCACCCTGGACCTCGGCCGCTCGTTCAAGAACGCGGGGACGCACGAGTTCAAGCGCCAGTGGGGCGCCGTCGACCACACGCTGCCGTGGATCTCCATCGACACCGCGCCCGGGGCGGCGCCCCCGGTGGACCGTGACGCCAGCCGCTTCGCGCCGATGATCGCCGCCTGGAAACGCCTGCCGGTGCCGGTGGCCAATCTCGTCGGTCCCTGGATCCGCGGGCAGGTCCCGAATTGAGCGGGAGCGCCCTGAGCACGCCGGTCACGATCGCGATCCTCAACTACCAGCGTCGTGACGCCCTCCGCCGCGCGCTGGAGGCAGCGCGCGCGCAGCGCTACGCGCCGCTCGAGGTGCTCGCGGTCGATAATGCCTCCACCGACGGCTCGCAGGAGATGGTGCGCGACGAGTTTCCCGACGTGCACCTCGTGGCCCTGCCCGAGAACATCGCGGCGGCCGCCCGCAACGAGGGCGTGCGCGCGGCCAAGGGCGAGATCGTCTTCACGCTCGACAACGACGTGCTCTTCACCACGCCCGACGACGTCGCGCGCGGCGTGGCCGCCTTCGAGCGCCATCCGTGGGCAGCCGTCGTGAACTTCACGATCCTGGGCCCCGATGGCGTGCTCTCGCGGCGCGACTGGTGTCATCCACGCGATCCCGACCGCTGGGCGGGCGCGGAGTTCGTCACCGACTACGTGCTCGAGGGCGCCTCGGCGTGCCGGCGCGACGCCTTCCTGGCTTCGGGCGGCTACTGGCCGCCGTTCTTCATCGGCCACGAGGGCTGGGACCTCGCGATGCGCCTGCTCGACGCGGGCCACGACCTCGTCTATTCGCCTGCCGTCCGCGTGCGTCACATGGTGGACCCGACCGTGCGCCCCTCCAGCCGGATCTACTACACGTTCACGCGTAACGCGATCTGGGTGGCGCTGCGCACCCACCGGCCGGCGGCGGCGCTCGCCACCATCGCCAAGGATCTGGCCCTGATGGGCTTCGCCTCGGCGCGCGCCGGCCAGCTGGCGGCGTTCGCGCGCGGGGTCGTGGACGCGTCGCGGGACGCGGGTCAGGCGCTGCGGACGCGGCGGGCGATGTCGCGAGAGACGGCTCGGCGCCT
>QHSB01000742.1 GCA_003220335.1 Candidatus Rokuibacteriota bacterium | reverse complement strand
TGCCCTTGGCGACCAACCCCTCCAGCGTCTGGCGCAGCCGCTCGAGGCCGCGCTTCACCAGCTCGTCGTTGGCCTCGACGAACAGCACGCTGAAGCCGGCCTGGGCAGAGACCTGCACGATGCCGGAGCCCATGAGACCGCAGCCGATCACCCCGACGTTCTTGATGGCCATGAGTCCTTCCTGTGGCTTGGAGTTGAGCGGAGCTACTTCGAGCGACGGCCCGGCAGCGGCGCCGGCTCGTAGTGCGCGGCGCCGGGCGGGCAGGGATTGCGCACGGTGACCGACAGGTCGCCGTAGCGGACACTGCCGTCCTCCCGCACCT
>QHSB01000743.1 GCA_003220335.1 Candidatus Rokuibacteriota bacterium | reverse complement strand
GGCCCGGTGTGCCGCCCTCCCCCGCGCACCTCGGCCGGCTCATCGAGCGCATGCGCGCGGCCGGCGTGCGGGTGATCGTGGCCGATCCGGGCGCGTCACCGGCGATCGTGCGCCGGCTGGCCGACGCGACGGGCGCCCGCGTCGTCACCCTGGCGCCCTCGGTCGGCGCCGAGCCCGCCGCCACCGATTACCTCGCGCTCTTCGACGTCAACGTCGAGCGGCTCGCGCGCGCGCTGGGAGGAGAGGCGACGAACCCCGCCGGGGCGCCCCGCCCACAATGACGCTGGAGCTCCTCGGCTGGCCGCTGGCGGCGGCGCTCGTGCTCGCCGGCATCCACGCGTGGCTGGGGCTGCACGTGCTCGCGCGCGGCGTGATCTTCGTCGACCTCGCGCTCGCGCAGGTGGCCGCGCTCGGCGCCACCGTCGCGCTGCTCGCCGGCCACGGGCCGCAGGGCGCCGGCGCCTACTGGTACGCGCTGGCCTTCACCGCCGGCGGCGCCGCGCTGCTGGCCGCGCTGCGCGACCGGCCCGGGCTCGCGCGCGCGGCCATTCCGTCCGAGGCGGTGATCGGGATCGTCTACGCGGTGGCGGCGGCGTTGACCGTGCTGGTGCTGGAGCGCGTGCCGCTCGGCGGCGAGCAGGTCAAGGCCCTGCTCGTGGGCAGCCTGCTCGGCGTCACCGGCGACGACGTCGGCCGGCTGACCGCGCTCTACGGCGCCGTCGGCGTCGCGGGCTGGCTCGCGCGCCGGCCGCTGGCCGCGCTCTCGTTCGGCGGGACGCTGCGCCACGCGCGCGTCTGGGACTTCGGCTTCTATCTGCTCTTCGGCCTCGTCGTCACGAGCTCGGTGCGCGTGGCCGGCGTGCTGCTCGTCTTCGCGTACCTGATCGTGCCGGCGGTCGCCGGCGCGCTGCTCGCTCGAGACGCATCGCGCCGGCTGGTGATCGGCTGGAGCGTCGGCGCGCTCGGCAGCGTCGCCGGCATCGCCGCGTCATTTCGCTGGGACCTGCCGACCGGCGCGACGATCGTCGCCACGCTGGGCGCGCTGCTGGCGGCCCTGGGGGCCGGGCTCGGCATCCGGCGGCTGGCGCGCGGCGGCCGGCGTTCCGTGATGGCGGCGAGCGTCGTGCTCGGCGTGGCCATCGCGCTCGCGGGCGCCGCGCTCGCCGTGTTTCCGCGCGCCGATCATGTGTGGCTCGACGCGCTCGAGGGCGCACTGCCGCCCCTGCAGGACGCCTTCCTGTCCGCGCACGAGCGCGGCGTGGCCGCCGACGCGCGGGAGGCGAGCGCGCGCGGCGCGCGCGAGGTCGCGGTGCTCCGCACGCGTCAGGCGGACGTGGCGTGGGGCGCGCGGGCCGCCGGCGCCGAGGAGCGGGAGCGGCTGCGGCAGTTCACGCTCGGGCGCGAGGAGCTGGTGGCCGGCGACCGGATGGTGCTGCGCACGCTGCGGTCGCGGGCGCGCCAGCGCCAGCGCTACTGGCTGGGGGTGCCGCTGCTCGCGCTCGGCGCCGCGACGGCGGCCGTGGCGGCGCGGCAGCGCCGCCGCTGAGCGCTATTTACCCTCGTACGTGTAGAAGCCGCGCCCGGTCTTGCGCCCGAGCTGGCCGGCCATGACCATCCGCTTGAGCAGCGGCGGCGGCGCGTAGCGCGGCTCGCGGAACTCCTCGAACATCACCTCGGCAACGTACATCGCCGTGTCCAGCCCCACGAGGTCCAGCAGCGTGAACGGCCCCATCGGATAGCCGCAGCCGAGCTTCATCGCGGTGTCGATGTCCTCGAGCGTGGCCAGGCCGCCCTCGTACACGCGGACCGCGTCGAGCAGGTAGGGCACGAGCAGCCGGTTGACGATGAAGGCCGTCGAGTCCTTCGCCTGCACCGGCGTCTTGCCAACGGCGCGCGTCCACTCCGTGACCGCCTTCACGGCCGCCTCGTCGGTCAGGATCGTGCGCACGACCTCGACCAGCTTCATGAGCGGCACCGGGTTGAAGAAGTGCACGCCGAGCACCTGCCCCGGCCGCTTGGTGGCCGCCGCCATCGCCGTCACGTTGCACGACGATGTGTTGGAAGCGAGGATCGCGTGCGGCGGACAGATCCGGTCGAGCTTGGCGAAGATCTCGTTCTTGAGTGCCTGGTTCTCGGTCATCGCCTCCACGACGAGGTC
>QHSB01000285.1 GCA_003220335.1 Candidatus Rokuibacteriota bacterium | reverse complement strand
AGACTCGCGACGGTGGTACGATGCGCGACGTCTCGACCGCTCGCGATGGGAGGACACATGATCGCGGTCAAACGCCTGGGCCCCCAGATCGGCGCCGAGATCCACGGCGTCGACGTCAAGACGCTCGACGACGCGGGCTTCGCCGCGATCTACCGCGCGTGGCTCGATCACAACGTGGTCGTGCTGCCCGGCCAGCAGCTCGAGCTCGACGACTTCCTGCGCTACAGCCGCCGCTTCGGCGTCGTGCACCCGCACCCGTCAAAGAGCACGCGTCACCCGGAGGTTCCCGAGATCACGGTGCTGGGAGTGAACAAGTTCGGCCCGGACGGCGCCCTCGATCAGGCCATCTATCGTCGCGGCGCCGAGGGCTGGCACACCGACGGCGCCTACGATCAGGAGCCGTTCAAGGCGACGCAGCTCTACGCGCTGGCCGTGCCGAGCCGGGGCGGCGACACGCTGTTCGCCAGCATGTACACGGCCTACGAGGCGCTGCCGCCGCGGCTCAAGGCGCGCCTGGATGGCCGCCGCGGCGTGTTCACCTACGGCGGCCGCCGCAAGGCGACCGCGCTGCTGAACCCGGAGGACCGCGACTGGACGCCGGTCGTCCATCCGATCATCCGCACGCATCCGGAGACCGGGCGCAAGGCGCTCTACTTCGATCCCGGCAAGATTCTGGCAATCGAGGGACTCGAGGCCGACGAGAGCGACGCGCTCATCGACGAGCTGACCGACCGCATGATCCAGCCGGAGGGCGAGTACCGCCACCGCTGGCGCAAGGGCGACGTCGTCATCTGGGACAACCGCTGCTCGTATCACAAGGCGGCAGGCGATTATCCACCCGAGGAAGACCGCATCCACTGGCGCGTCTCGATCAAGGAGCACTAGGATGATTCGGCTCACGGGCATCGGCCATGTCCTCCTGCGCGTGCTGAATCTGGAGGCTTCCAAGAAGTTCTACTCCGAGGTCCTCGGCTTCCGCGTGCTGGAGGAAGACCCCGAGCACGGCGGCACCTTCATGGCGCTCGAGGGGCAGAGCCACGCCATCGATCTCTTCCCGGTCAAGGATGCCGAGGCCGCCCGGAGGCAGACGCCCGGGGTCCGGGGTCTCGGTCACATCGCGTTTCGGGTGGAGAGCGAGACGGCGCTCAAGGAAGCCTACGCCACGCTGCAGACGCATGGCGTGGAGGTTGCGCGCACCATCGATCACGTCAGCCAGAAGAGCATCTACTTCAACGACCCCGACGGCAACACGCTCGAGATCTACTATGAGCTCCCGGATGCCCTGGAGATCTTCGCACGGGGCCGCGACGACCGGGACGTGCCGCTCGTCTTCGACCGATAGCACGCGACCGGAGGGACAACGCACATGACGATCACCGCGCGCATGCTCACGCAGGACAAGGACGGCATCGGCGGCTACATGGCGCATCCCGACGGCGCTGGCCAGCGGCCCGGCGTCCTGATGGCGCACCATGCTCACGGCGTCACCGCGGACTACAAGATCGACGCGTACCGCCTGGCGCAGCTCGGCTTCAACGTGCTCGCGCCGAGCCTCTTCAACATGTTCGGGATCCCGGGCACGAATCACATCGGGCAGGGCGCCGATCTGCAGGCGAAGCACTCCGACCCGGAGTTCCTCGGCAAGCTCGACGAGGCGTGGCAATACCTCACGGGGCCGATGAAGTCGGACCCCGCGCGCACGGCGTGCATCGGGCACTGCATGGGCGGGCGGCTGCTGATCCCGTTCGCGGCTGACCACCCTGGCGTGAAGGTGATCGTCCTCTACTATCCGTCGATCCGTGACGAGCCCGAGACCTCGCACCGTCCGCGCCATGCGTTCAACGTGGCCAGGACGCTCAAGTGCGCCTCGCTCGTGTTCGCGGGCGGCAAGGATTTCATCGCGACGCCGGCGATCCAGGCGCCGCTGTGGCAGGCCTTCCTCGCCAACGGTCAGCCCGTGGAATGGCACTACTTCTCCGACGCGAATCACGGCTTTCGCCATCCCGACAACGAGGGCTTCCAGCCGCACTACGCCGACCTCGCCTGGCCGCTCGTCACGGACTTCTTGCAGCGCCGGGTGTGATGCGCGCGTCGGGGGTCGTGCTGAGCGCCTGCGCGCTGCTGGTGGCGGCGGCGCCCGCGCTCGGCCAGGCCCCCGCGCCGCCAAAACCCCCGGCGGCCGAGGGTAAACGCGGCGGCGTCTTCCGCGCCCCCGCGCCCGACGCATCGACGCTGGACCCGCACCTGAACGCGACGTTCTCGACGCACGTGTACGCGAGCCTCATCTACAGTGGCCTCGTGCGCTTTCCCGCCGGCCCCGAGATTCGCGCGGCCGGCGATGCTCGCATCCTGCCCGACGTCGCCGAGAAGTGGGCGTGGACGAATCCCACCGCGGAGCTCAAGCCCGAGGACCAGAGCCGGTACGCGACGATGACGTTTCTCGGCAAGTTCGACAAGATGGCCATGGGGCCGTTCGGCGCCGGCGTCACCGAGATCGACGAGCTCCTCTACGAGACGTTCTTCAGCGCCTCGCGAGCTACCTGCCGATGTGGCCGCGCTACATCACGTACCCCTCGTACGTGAAGGGCTTCCGCAACCAGGACGGCGCCAGCCTTGGCAGCCGGCTGCTCTACACGTGGTTCGATCGATGACGCGGCCCGCCGACCGCGAGCTCCTCGTCAAGACCTACGCGGCCTTCAACGCGCGCGACGTCGACGCGACGCTGGCGGCCATGCATCCCGACGTCGACTGGCCCGACGGGATGGAGGGCGGCCGCGTGCGCGGCCACCCCGCCGTGCGCGACTACTGGACGCGCCAGTGGAGCCGGATCGACCCCCACGTGGAGCCGCGCGGCTTCGCCGCCGACGAGCGCGGCCGGATCGTCGTCGACGTCCACCAGGTCGTGCGCGACCGCGGCGGCGCCGTCCTCGCCGACCGCATGGTCCAGCATGTCTACGTGATCGAGGACGGCCTGATCAGGAGCATGGAGATCAAAGAATGAAGACGCGTCAGATCGGCCCGTGCTTCGCCGCCGAAGTCGACGACATCGACCTTGGAAAGCCGCTCAGCCGCGACGAGGTGGCCGCCGTCCACGCCGGCATGGACGAATTCGCGGTGCTCGTCTTCCACGATCAGCCGCTCGACGACGAGCAGCAGCTTGCCTTCAGCCGGAGCCTCGGCGAGCTCGAGCACGCGATCGGCACCAGCCTGCGCGCGCCGGACGAGTATCGGCTGCCGACCACGTTCGCCGACGTCTCGAACCTCGACAAGGACCACAAGGTCTTCGCGCGCGACGACCGGCGACGGCTGTTCGCCATCGGCAACCGCCTCTGGCACTCCGACAGCTCGTTCAAGGCCATCCCCGCGAAGTACTCGCTGCTGCACGCCCGGGCCATCCCGTCGAAGGGCGGCAACACCGAGTTCGCGGACATGCGCGCGGCCTACGACGCGCTGGACGCCGAGACGAAGGCCGAGATCGAGGACCTGGTCTGCGAGCACTCGCAGCTCTTCTCGCGCCAGCAGCTCGGCTTCTTCGACTTCACCGACGAGGAGCGCGCGCGCTTCGCGCCGGTGCGCCAGCGCCTGGTCCGCACGCACCCGTCGACGGGACGCAAGTCGCTCTACCTGTCCTCGCACGCGGGCAGCATCCTCGGCTGGCCGGTGCCGGAGGCGCGCGCCTTCCTGCGCGATCTGGTCGAGCACGCCACGCAGCGGCCGTTCGTCTACGCCCACCGCTGGCGCGTCGGCGACCTCGTGATGTGGGACAACCGCCGCACCATGCATCGCGCGCGGCCGTTCCCCGTGCACGAGCCGCGGGACATGCGCCGCACCACGCTGGCCGGCGAGGCGCCGACGGCGGCGCAGGTCGGCGCGGCTACGTCTTGATGCCGAGCAGCTTCGCCGCCGTCCCGCCCAGGATGGCGGCGCGGTCGGCGTCGCTCAGGCCCGGCGTGCTCATGACGAGATCCACCGCGGTCTTCGTCCACGGATAGGGATAGTCGGTGCCGACGACGATCTGACCGGCGCCGACCTCGGCGATGATGTGACGCATCGCCTCGGGGCTGAAGATGATGTTGTCGTAGTACATCTGCTTGAGGTACTCCGTCGGCTTCTTCTTCAGCGCGCCGTCCTTCGGGCCGGGGCAGCGGTCGGGGAACACGTTGCAGCCCTGATCGGAGCGCCCCGCGTACGAGGGCAGGAAGCCGCCGCCGTGGGCCGCGCAGATCTTCAGTCCCGGGAAGCGGTCGAGCGTGCCCTCGAAGATCAGGTGCGAGAGGGCGACCGTCGTCTCGAGCGGGTTGCCGATCACGTTGTCGAGCAGGCCGTTGCCCTTGAGCCGGTTCTGCAGATCCACGGCGACACCCGTGCCCTGCGGGTGAATGAAGACGAGCACGCCGAGCTGCTCGGCCTTCGCCCAGAACGGATGGAACTTCGGGTCGCTGATCTCCTCGCCGTTGACGCTGCCCCCGATGCCTGCGCCGCGCAGCCCGTACTTCTTGACCCCGTCCTCCAGCTGCTGGGCGGCGAGATCGGGATGCTGCAGCGCCACCGTCGCGAAGGCGACGAAGCGATCCGGGTTCGCCGCGCACGCCTCCGCGAGCTTCTCGTTCTGCAGCCTGATGAGCTGGCTCGCGACGTCGCGGTCGGCCTTGTACCAGTAGGGATTGATGCTGAGCGCCTCGACGTCGATGCCCTGCTCGTCCATCGCGCGAATCCGCTCCGACGCCTGGGTGGCCATGTGCAGCAGTGGCGGCAGCGTCGAGCCGGGTGTCGACAGCTTCAGCCCCATCAGGGCCATCGCCTCGGGCACCGCGCAGTGCGCGTGCACGTCGACGGTCTTGACGCGCCGGCCGCCGACCATCACCTCCCGGCGCCGCGCCTGCGCCCGCGCCGGCGCGGCGGCCAGGAGATCGCAGCCGACGAACGCGATGCCGGCCAGCGCGCCGGCGGTCGTCCCGAGGAACTCTCTGCGCGTATTCATGGTGGCTCTCCCGCGACTGGTGTGTGACCTGGACCGCGCGCGAGGATGTTCCCAAACACCGGCCGCGTCAAGTGGGGGTAAACTGCGGCCGCATGGCACGCGGGCTATGGCCCCTTGCGGTCGTCGGCGCGTTCGTCGTCGGCTGGGCGGCCGCCGGGGCCGTCGGCCGGACGACGGCCGTGCGCGAGGCGGCGCGCGAGACCGAGCAGCTGAAGCAACAAGTCTCGACGCTGCAGGCGCGCCTGCATGCGCGGGAGGAGCTGGCGGCCGCGCGCGCGGCGGCGTCGAGCCCGCAGGCGCGTGCGCCGTCGGCGCCCCGAGCCCCGGGTGACCGCGGCCTCACGGCCGCCGTCAGGGAAGAGCGCCTGCTCCAGGATCTCCGCGCGCGCGGCGGCGCGGCGGCCGAGCGCCCGGTGTCGTCGCGCTCCGGACCGTCGGGGCCGCCGACCGTCGAGGTGGCGCTCGACCGCTTCTACCGCTATCTCGAGGCGACGAGGGCGACCGAGGGCCGGGAGCGCTGGCAGCGCGCGCGCGAGCTCGTCGAGGAGCTTCGCGGCATGGGCGACGTCGCGGGATCGGCGCTGATG
>QHSB01000190.1 GCA_003220335.1 Candidatus Rokuibacteriota bacterium | reverse complement strand
GGCCAGCCGTTCACCGCGCGCGACGTGATGTTCACGTGGAAGACGATCATGAATCCGGCCGTCACGGCGTTCTCGACGGTGGGCTTCGACCAGATCGCCGACATGTGGGCGGCCGATGACACGACGCTGAAGTGGAAGATGAAGCAGCCCTACGCCCCGATCGCCGACATCCTGGCCGACATGTTCGTCGTGCCGGAGCACGTGCTGGGCAGGAGCGCCGACATCAACAAGGATGAGTTCAACACGCGGCGGCCCATCGGCACCGGCCCTTTCAAGTTCGTCTCGCGGGCGGCGGGCGACCACATCATGCTGGAGGCGAACGGCGCGTATCACGGGCCGGGGCCCTACATCGACCGGCTGATCTTCAAGTACGTCCCCGACCTCACCGTCCTCTTCACGCAGCTCAAGACGGGCGAGATCGACGTCACGGGGCTGCAGGGTATCCCGGTCGACCTCTACCCCGAGGCCAAGACGCTCACGAGCATCAACCTCTACGTCGATCCCTCGACCTCGTACGAGACGATCGCGCCCAATCATCTGCTGCCGATGTTCAAGGACAAGCGGATGCGGCAGGCCCTCTACCTCGCGATGGACAAGAAGCCGATCGTGGAAAAGATCTGGCTCGGTCTCGCGCCGGAGGCCGAGAGCTACGTCCCGCCGCAGTCATGGGCCTACAACCCGAAGATCAAGGGCCGTCACACGTACGACCCCGAGCGCGCGAAGACGCTGCTGGACGAGATCGGCTGGAAGGTCGGCGCCGACGGCATCCGTGTCAAGGGCGGCACGCGGCTCTCGTTCGAGAACGCGTGCACCGCGGGCAACAAGCAGCGCGAGCAGATCCAGCAGCTGCTCCAGCAGCAGTGGCGCCAGGTCGGCGTCGAGATGAAGATCAACAACAAGCCCGCCGCCGTGCTCTTCGGCGACTTCTACCGCATGTCGTCGTACGAGACGATCGCGCCCAATCATCTGCTGCCGATGTTCAAGGACAAGCGGATGCGGCAGGCCCTCTACCTCGCGATGGACAAGAAGCCGATCGTGGAAAAGATCTGGCTCGGTCTCGCGCCGGAGGCCGAGAGCTACGTCCCGCCGCAGTCATGGGCCTACAACCCGAAGATCAAGGGCCGTCACACGTACGACCCCGAGCGCGCGAAGACGCTGCTGGACGAGATCGGCTGGAAGGTCGGCGCCGACGGCATCCGTGTCAAGGGCGGCACGCGGCTCTCGTTCGAGAACGCGTGCACCGCGGGCAACAAGCAGCGCGAGCAGATCCAGCAGCTGCTCCAGCAGCAGTGGCGCCAGGTCGGCGTCGAGATGAAGATCAACAACAAGCCCGCCGCCGTGCTCTTCGGCGACTTCTACCGCATGTCGAAGTTCGAGACGATCGTCATCGGCATGGCCATGGGCAGCGATCCCGAGCACAGCTTCCGGCTGCACAGCAAGTACATCCCGGCCAAGGGCGGCATGGGTCGCAACTCGGTCGCCAGCGAGAGCCCGGAGATCGACCGCCTGCTCGAGGCCGGCGTGCGGGACATCGACCGCGAGAAGCGCAAGAAGGCGTATTTCCGGCTCCAGGAGGTCTACGCCGACGAGCTGCCGTACCTGCCGATCTTCCACTACGTGAACATCCGCGGCACGCGCAAGGGCGTGCAGGGCTTTGCCCCGAACTCCAACATGCAGGAGTACAGCTGGAACACGAACGAGTGGTGGATCAAGAAGGGCTGACGATCGCGCACACGCGCGGCCGCTCAGTCAGCCTGTCCGTGACCCCGTCCCTCGTGGGCCAGTCCCGCGTCGATGCCCGCCGGACCGAGCCTCAAGAGCGCCGGCTCCGGTGAGCAGGACCAGTTCGCCGCGTCGTTGACGTCTCCGCGGCCGCGATAGCGGGCCTGCTGGGGAAACGTGCAGAGCGGCATCGATCGGTCGACGACGCCCGCCGTGGCGTGGGTGGCCATGATGCTGTCCGGTGCCGTGCCGTGCTCGACCCAGCTCTCGAGCGCGGTGAGCGTGTCGAAGGTGTTCGGACCCCGGCCGCCTCCGCAATGCTGCATCCCCGGCACCATGAAGAGCCGGACGTGCTCTCCGAGCTTCTCGTAATGTCCCTGCATCCGCTGCGCGAGCTCGGCGTAGAACTGCATCGTCGTGAACGGCGAGAGCGCGTGATCGGCGAACCCGTGGTAGATGATCATCTTGCGCCCCGTCCCGATGAACGCCGCGAGATCGGCCGGGCTCACCGTTCCGTCGGCGGTCGCGGCGTCGTACTTCGCGATCGCGTCGTCGTCGATTCGACCGTCGGCGCGCATCGGGAACGTCCGCGAGTTGAAGTTCGGATCGAGGTACACGATGTACTTCAGCGTCGTGTCGCCCAGCGACCACCCGCGCGCCATCGGTCCGCTGCCCCAGGGCTCCGCACCGTTCGGATCGCTGGGCGCGTTGGGACCGAGGGCATAGGCCGTGTAGTTCACCGTTCCGCCGGCCAGGTCGGTCACCGAATGCGCGGGCGTCAGGACGCGCCCCTGCTCGTCGGTCAGCGGGCGCAGATAGTTCTTGAGACCGTTGGCTTGATCCTGGGTGAGACAGCTCCCGGCGTTGCCACCCGGGCAGACGAGCGTCTGGGGGTCGAACGAACAGAGGGCCGGATTCTGGATCAGGCCGTCGCTGACACCGTCGGCGGCGTCACAGCTGGCATAGACCGCGGCATCGATCACGGGCAGCATCTCGACCGGCATCCGCGCGCTCATCGGCTCCAGATTGGTCAGGGCGCCCTTGTGCAGAAGCAGTATTTGCCGCTGGGACGGCACCGGGGCCCCGGCGATGATCCCGTCGTAGTCGGCGGGATAATGCTTGGCCGCTTCGAGGGCCATCCGGCCGCCATTCGAGCACCCGTCGAAGTAGGCGCGCTCGACCGAGGCCGCGCCGTAGAACCTCGGCAGCAGCAGCTTGAACCCGACCGTCACCTCGTGAGCCGCCCGGTAGTAATAGTCCGCGAGGGCCGCGGTGTTGCGCACGCCCGGCGCCGTCAACGCGAAGCTCGCGTCGGCGTTGTTGAGGTTCTGATGCCCGGTGTCCGTCACCGCGGTCGCATACCCCTTCACCAGCGATGCCGCGCGATCCACGCCGTTCGGCGAGGGGGCCAGCACATTGCCGCCCGTGCCGCCGACCCCGTAGAAGAGCAGCTTCCCATTCCAGCTGACCGGCAATTGGAACCGGAAGCCCGCGGAATTTCCGCCGGTATCGACGGAGCCGCGGACGTCGCAGTACTCGGGGTTGGGCGCCGTGGCGGGCACGACGGTGGCCGACGTGATCGTCATCCTGGGCACGCCGAGAGCGGCGATCGTCGCGACGGTACAGTCGGGCATGGCGGCCGACGCGAAGGGCGCCGCCGCACTCAGGAGGGCCACGAGCACGATTGCGAACAGGGCGAGGCGAACACTCATCGTTGAGCTCCCGGGGGTTCGGGTTCAGACGGACGCTAGGGTTTCGGAGGCGACTCGCGTTCTTATTTCATAGACAGGGGATCGGGTCAAGGACGTTATCGAGTGTTCAGTCGCGCGCGGCGGCGAAGCGCTCGGGGCGGAACGGCGCCAGCGTCGCGTGGCTCACGCCGCCGAGGATCTCGTCGCTCAGCAATCGGCCGAGCAGCGGCCCCAGCGTCACGCCGCTGTGGGTCGCGATGACCCAGGCGTTGTCGAGCCCCGGGATGCGTCCCGCGATCGTGTGCCGATCGGCGGGCATGGGGCGCACGCCGACCCGGCGGTCGACCACCTTCACGCCGCGCACCGCCGGCATCACGCAGCCCGCGCGCTCGAGCAGGAGGGCGGCGAGCTCGTCGAGCGTCGATGCCGAACGCGCCTCGGCGGCGGGCGCGTCGACGTCGTCGGCGCCGAGAACCAGGCCCCCGCCGGCATCGGGCCGCAGATGGATGCCGGGCGCGTGCACGACGCGGCGCAACGCCTGCGCCGGCGGCGACGTCACCGCGAGCAGCCCGGGAACCCGGCCGACCGGGATGCTGACGCCCAGCGGGGACAGGAACTCGTGCGTGGAGGCCCCCACGCAGATCAGCACCGAGCCCGCGATCGCCTCGCCGCCGTCGGCGACGACCGTCTGCACGCGACGCTCCCGCACCCGGAGCGAGCGCACGGGCGCGCGCTCGCGGACATCGGCGCCGCGGACCGACGCGGCGGCGAGCAGCGCGCGAATCAGGCGCGGCGCGTCGAGCCAGCCGTCCGCGGCGTAGAAGGCGACTTCGCGCACGTCGTCCGGAACGATGAGCGCCGGCTCCATGGCCGAGACGCGTTCGCGCGGGAGGAAGGCCGCCGGGTAGCCGCGGCCGGCGAGCCGCGCGACGCGGGCGGAGAGCTCGCGCTCGGGCTCGTCGCCCGTGGCCCATTCGAGCGAGCCGCCCTCGTGATGACCGGCCGCAGCACCGAGCTCGCGCGCCAGCTCGCGGTGCGCGGCCATGCCGTTCGCGTTCAACCGGTGGTAGGCCTCGGGCTCCTTCCGCACCGAGTTCAGCCACGCGAACGACGTGCCGCTCGTGCCCTCGCCGGCGACGCCGGCGTCGAGCGCCACCACGCGCGCGCCCGCGCGCGCCGCGGCATAGGCCGCCGAGGCGCCCACGATCCCCAGCCCGACAATGGCGATATCGTGATGCTTCATTCCGCCTGACTCTACCGCTTGACAGCCGACGACGCGGGCATATAGTCGCGGCAATGCCCCGTCACGCCGCCGTGACTAATCTGGCACTTCTCCTGCGATCCGAAGCCGTCCCGCTGCGGCGCCGTGATCGGCACTCGGTGCGATCGAGCGGCGGCGGCCGGGCGAGCGGCGATCGACGACCCGGAAAACGCGGCGACGCCCCCGCGCCCCGACCCGCGCCGCTGCAACGGATCCTCGTGGGACTGCGCGTCCTCGTCGTCGACGACGATCCGGACGCGCTCGAGCTCTTCGCGGCGGCGCTGACCACCTGCGGTGCCGACGTCACCACGAGCGACAACGCGCGCGACGCGGTGGCGCTCGCGACGCGGATGCAGCCCCACGCCATCGTCAGCGACATCGCCATGACGGGCGAGGATGGCTACTGGCTCGTTCGGGAATTGAAGCGGCTGCCCGCCGAGGTCGTGGCGGACATTCCGGTCATCGCGGCGACCGCGTACGGGTACGAGCACCCGCGGGCCCGGGTCCTGGCGGCGGGGTTCGCCGAGCATCTGCAGAAGCCGATCGATCCCGACGCGCTCTGCCGGCTCGTCGCGAGCGTCGTCCGCCGTTAGGCCTCGCCGCCCCCGGGCGGCGCGAGCGGCAATCGCACCGTGAACGTCGCGCCTTTTCCCTTGCCCGGGCTCTGGGCCTCGACCGAGCCGCCGTGCAGGTCGACCATGTGTCGGACGAGGGCCAGGCCGAGCCCGAGTCCGGCGTGGGCCCGCGTGGCCGAGCTGTCCTCCTGGCGAAACCGATCGAAGACGTACGGCAGGACGTCCGCGGCGATCCCCTCGCCCGAGTCGCTCACGATGATCTCGGCGGCAGTCTCGCCGCGGCGCAGCCGCACGTGCGCGCGGCCCGCGCGGGGCGTGAACTTCACGGCGTTGATCAGGAGATTCCAGAGAACCTGTTGCAGGCGATCGGCGGCCCCCAGCACCGTCGCCGGCGTCCCGTCGAGGTCCGCCTCGATCTCGATGTCCTTAGCGTCGGCCGCCGGACGGATCATCTCCAGCGCCGCCTCGATGACGTGGCGGAGATCCACGAGCCGGAGGTCGAGCCGGAGGTTGCCGGTCACCATGCGGGAGACGTCCAGCAGATCTTCGATGAGCCGGACCTGGGCCGCGGCGCCGCGCACGATCGCGGCCAGCGCGCGCTGTCGGGCCAGGTCGTCCATGTCGGCGGATTGCAGCATGCGCGCCCAGCCGAACACCCCGTTGAGCGGCGTGCGGAGCTCGTGCGACA
>QHSB01000189.1 GCA_003220335.1 Candidatus Rokuibacteriota bacterium | reverse complement strand
CGTCGTAGTAGACGTTTTGCAGCTTCGAATCTTGGGTGGCGCCGCTCGCGAGATAGTCGCAGAGCGACTGGCCGTAGCTGATCATCTGCGATTCCCACAGCGCGAGCTGCGGGATCGGCTGCGCCGCGGCCGGTGCGGCGACGGCGAAGACGCCGACGAAGAACAGCAGCAGCGAGGGCGCGAATCTCGCTCTCATGTGTCCCCTTCTTTCGGTAGCCCGGCCGTCAGGCATGTGGGCCTGATCCGCGGCTTTGCGTGCCCGCCTCGCGACGGGGTTGCCCTTGACGGTAAGGGGTCTTCCCGCCGCGGTTTCAGTGCATCGGGAATGCCAGGGCGTGGTATGCGCAGAGCCACGAGGCACAAGATCTGGAAATCGCGCGGGGTGGAGGAGCGGCCGGGCGCCCGCTCAGCGGGCGCCCGGCATGGAACCGACTGTCAACCTGCGACCACGCGTGTCACGATGACCGGCACGAGAGCGCGTCGAGTATGGGGAGAGTCGGCGCGTGAAGCAGCGTCGACTCGTCGGCGTCCACGTGCGTCGCGGGCACCACCGCCGCGGGGTCGATCTCGAGACCGCACATCGGGAAACCGTTCGGCCAGGCGTTCGACCAGATCCGAACGTCGTCGATGACGCCCGCGAAGAAACCGCCGCTCGCCAGGCCCGGATAGTGACCGATCTGGAGCTCCTGCGTCGTGGTGGGCGCGCCCGGCGTGCCCGTCCACGGCAACGCGGCCTGCGGCAGGCCGTCGACGTAGAATTTGCCTCCGGACGCGTCGACCACGAACACGACCTGATGCCACTGAGACATGTCAGCGTACTTGTTGACAACGCCGCGCACGCCGCTGGTCGAGCTCGTCTTCATCCAGAACGCGACCGTGAGCGGATAGGCGTTGAGCGCGGGCGTGGAGGGCACGCGCACGTACTGCGTCAGGCCATCGAACGAGAGCGCCGACCCCCGGCGCCCGGCCGTCCACGTGGGTCCGTTCATGAGGGTCGCGGTGTTGCCGTTGCCGGAGGCGTCGGCGGCCGTCGTGCCGATGCCTTCATCCAGCGCCCAATAGCTCACGAGCGCGCCGGTGAGGGGCGTCGGGGGCGGCGAGCCGGTCGTGCCGTTCGTGACGGTCACGCTGACCGCGGCCGACGTCGCGCGATTGCCGGCGGCATCGCGCGCGACGGCGGTGAGGGTATGCGTCGCATTGGTCGCCGTGGTCGTGGTCCAGGAAACGCTGTAGGGCGACCGCGTGACCTCGGTGCTCAGGTTGACGCCGTCGAGCTTGAACTGCACGCCCGCGACGCCGACGTTGTCGGTGGCGTTCGCGGTCACGGAGACCGTGCCCGATACGATGCCGCCGGCCGCCGGCGCCGTGATCGATACGGTCGGCGCCGTCTTGTCGTTGGAGACCGTCACGCCGACTGCGGGCGACGTGGTGCGCGTGCCGGCCATGTTGCGCGCGACGGCCGTCAACGTATGAAGCCCGTTCGTGCCCGCCATCGTCGCCCAGGACGTGGCGAACGGAGCCGTCGTGACCTCGCTGCCCATGTTTGCGCCGTCCAGCTTGAACTGGACACCGGCCACCCCGACGGTGTCGCCGGCGGCCGCGGTGACCGAGACGGTGCTGGAGACGGTGGCGCCGCTCGTCGGCGCCGTGATCGCTACCGTCGGGGCCGTCGCGACGGTCGCGACGACGGCGGCGGAGGTGGTGCGATTGCCGGCGGCATCGCGGGCGACGGCGGTGAGCGTGTGAGCGCCGGCCGTGCCCGTCGCCGTGTTCCACGAGATCGTCCACGGCGCGGCCGTCTTCTCGGCGCCGAGATTGGCGCCGTCGAGCTGGAACTGCACCCCGACCACGCCGACGTTGTCGGCGGCGGTCGCGGTCACGGAGACGGTGCCGGACACGGTGGTGCCCGCCGTCGGTGCCGTGATCGACACGGTCGGCGGAGTGAGGTCGGTGGTGATCGGCGGCACCGGCACGCCGACGGCCGCCGTCCGCAGGCGCACATACTCGAAGCTCCACTTGTAGTTCTGGTCGAACTGCTTGCCGCCAGCGAGATAGGCGTTGAGCACGCCACCGGCGAAGACCTGGTCACCGCGGTCGCGGTAGGTGGTATCGCCGGTCTGCTTGTAGATCCAGGCGAAGGCGGGAGCGATCAAGAGATTGAGGTCGGGCGCGCCGGGCTGGGCCGGGAAGGGCGTGGCGGGGGTGGGGACCCAGTTTTCGTACCAGAACGACTGGTCGCCGGCGACCCAGGCATTGGCCCAGAGCCAGTCCATGGCCTGGCGGAGGGCGGGGAGGACGCGGGCATCACCGGTCTTGTCGAACCACATGATGAGCGCTTCCGCCGTGAGGCCGACCATGAAGGGCTGGATGTAGTACTGGCCCTTGGCGGCGGCCGGATCGCAGATGCTCGGGCAGCGGAAAGACTTGGAGCCGAACCATTGATCCATGTAGGCGAAGTTCTTTTCGGCGATTTGCGGCGTGGAGGCGCGGGGCGCCGCGCCCAGCCGCTCGGCATTGAGGTGGGCCATGAGTCCGTAGGCCTCTTCGCGGCTGAGCCAGGCGCTCTGGGTTTCGGACGCGTTGTAATCGGCATCGGTGGAGTAGGCGGCGTTGAGGGCCTGCGAGAGGACGGCGGACTTGGAGTTGCCATCGGCGGTGCGTTCAAAGTCCATGCGTTCGCCGTGGGTGAAGTTCCAGTAGCCGGGCACGCAGCCGAAGCCGCTGGGCCAGCAGGCGGCGGTCATGACGTAACGGTCGCGATAGACGCTGCGGGCGCGCTGGGCACAGGTGTTCCACGCCGGGTTGTTGGTGTAGTCCGCGATCTGATAGAAGACGCGGATGGCGTCGTAGTAGACGTTTTGCAGCTTCGAATCTTGGGTGGCGCCGCTCGCGAGATAGTCGCAGAGCGACTGGCCGTAGCTGAGCATGTGGGCTTCCCACAGCGCGAGCTGCGGGATCGGCTGCGCCGCGGCCGGTGCGCCCACGAGGACGAGACCGAGCACGGCGACGATACCGGCAATCCGGCGAAACCACGGCGTGGTGCGCGCACGCATGGTGATCCTCCTGCGGAAGACCACCCTTGCTCGGGACAGCAAGCGCCCCTTTTTCGGCAACCCGGCTATCAGGCGCTATTGCCTGACCCGTGGCTTTGCGTCCCCGTCTCACGACGGGTTTGCCTTTTCGAGAAGGGGTCTTCCCCTTGCCCGGCGGTGCATCGAGGGTGCCAGATGGCGGCCGCGTGGCGCCGTGGGCCTCAAGACCATGAAATCACGAGGCGAGCAACGACGGTGTCGCGGTCGTCACGGCCGCGCCGCCCGGCGCCGCACTGTCAGACCGGCATCGGCGGTGTCGTCACAGCATCAGCCCGGAGCGCGAGATGACTCCGACGGCGACTGCGAAACAACGGCTCACCACGTTTCTCATCGAGCGGCGCGGTCACAATTTCTGCGACGCGTGCGCGGGGCGTGGCATCGGCATCGATCCTTCCACGGCGTATCGCGCCGCCGCGAAGACGATGCAGGCCACCGGCTTCGTACGCGAGTACGCGCTGTGCTCTGACTGCGGCGCGAGCCGCCTCATCACGCGCGCGACCGGCTGAGCGGTCGAGCGTCGCCGTTCGACGTCGCGGCCGAGTTTGCTTCGGAGCGGCCGCGCGCGTTGCTAGAATGGCGGCATCCATGCGGCCCCTCCGCCTCGTCTCGGGCCTCGTCTTCCTGGTGTTCGCGGGTACCGCGCTGGCCGGGCTGCCGACGCTCACGTACGAGGGGCGCGAGTACGTCGAGCTCTCCCGCGTGGCCGACGTCCTCAAGACCCGTCTGGAGGCCACGGCCCAGAGCACGCACGCGCAGCTGCGCCCGGCCGGGCACGTGATCACGGTGACGCGCAACTGGTCGCGCATCCTCGTCGACGGCGTGCCGGTCGTGCTCGACGCGCCGGCGCGTGTGCGCCGGGGCGTGTGGCTCGTGCCCGACACCTTCCTGGCCCGGGTCCAGCCTCGCGTTCAGCCGGTCACGACCGTGCAGCCGGTGGCGGCCGGCGCGCCGGCCACCACGGCGCCGACGGTGAAGGCGGAGGCGGCGCCGGTCGCGCTGGAGGAGTTGCGCTTCCGCTCCTACCCGGCGTTCACGCGCCTCGTGCTCGAGACGTCGGGCCCGCTGACCGCGCGCGTCGAGGCAAGCGGTGGCAAGGAGGCGCGCATCCGCCTGTTCGGCCTGACGGCGGACGCGCGCACCGAGGAGATCGGCGACGGATTCATCGAGGAGGCGCGGCTGGAGCGCGCCGGCGCCGACGCCATCTTGAAGATCGTCTTCGAGGGCAGTGCCGGCGAGGTCAAGACGTCCGCGCTGGCCGACCCGCCACGGCTCGTCCTCGACTTCCTGCGTCCGCCCGAGACCGTCCCCTCGCACGAACGTCGAGACGCGGTGACGCCGCTGCGCCTGATCGTGCTCGACGCCGGGCACGGCGGCCACGACCCGGGCGCGGTCGGGCCCGCCGGCCTGCAGGAAAAGGACCTCGTGCTCGACGTCACGCGCCGTGTGGCGCGCCTGGTCGAGGACCGGCTGAGCGTGAAGGCGCTGCTCTCGCGCGACGGCGACCACTTCGTCCCCCTGCGCGATCGCACGAGCTTCGCCAACAAGGAGCGCGCCGATCTCTTCGTCTCCATCCACGCCAACGCCCACCGCGCCACGGCCTCCACCGGCGTCGAGACGTACTTCCTGTCGTCCGAGGCGACGGACACCGCGGCGCGCCAGGTGGCTGCGCTCGAGAACAGCGTGGTGCAGCTCGAGAAGACGCCGGGCCGCGGCGGTCGCGTCGACGCCGTCAAGGCGATCCTGTGGGATCTCGCGCAGTCGGAGTTTCAGCTGGAGTCCTCGCGGCTGGCCGAGGTCGTGCAGGATTCGATGACGCAGGCCTTGCGCATCCCGAACCGCGGCGTGAAGCAGGCCGGCTTCTACGTCCTCGGCGGCGCCGCCATGCCGGCCGTGCTGATCGAGATCGGGTTCGTGACCAATCCCAAGGAGGAGCGCCGCCTGAAGGACTCGCAGTACCGCGACGAGATCGCGCGCGCGATCCTCGCCGGCCTGGCCGAATACAAGAAGAAGTACGACGCGCGCGTCCGCGAACCGGCGCCGAGCGCGCGCGCGCCCAAGGAGCGCTGAGGCGATGGCCCGTCCCGACGGTCGCGCGGCCGATCAGCTGCGCCCGATCACGCTCACGCGCGACTATCTCCTGCATCCCGAGGGCTCGGTGCTCGTGGAGTTCGGCGCGACCAAGGTGATCTGCACGGCGTCGGTCGAGGACAAGGTGCCGTCCTTTCTCAAGGGCCAGGCGCTGGGCTGGGTGACCGCCGAGTACGCGATGCTCCCGCGCTCGACCAACACCCGCACGGCGCGCGAGAACCGTGGGCCGAGCGGACGCTCCCAGGAGATCCAGCGGCTCGTCGGCCGCGCGCTGCGCGCGGTGATCGATCGCGCCAAGATGGGCGAGCGTACGGTGTGGGTGGACTGCGATGTGATCCAGGCGGACGGCGGCACGCGCACCGCGGCCATCACCGGCGGCTTCGTGGCCGTCGCCGACGCGCTGGCCAAGGCCGGCGCGAGTGCCGCCGTGCGCGACTGCGTGGCCGCCGTCAGCGTCGGCATCGTCGGCGCCGTGCCCGTGCTCGACCTGAACTATGTCGAGGACTCCGGCGCCGCCGTTGACATGAACGTCGTCATGACGGGAACCGGCGAGTTCGTCGAGGTCCAGGGCACGGCGGAGCAGACGCCTTTCGGCCGCGCGCAACTCGACGAGCTGCTGGCGCTGGCCGGCGCCGGCATCCGCCGGCTCGTCACGTTGCAGCGCCGGGCGCTCGCCGCGCGTGCCGAGCGCGTCTTCTCTCTGTAAGTGGTGGGCCATTGCGGGGCCTAAGCGTCTGGGCGGGTATCGAGGGGTGCCCCGGCTTCGCCGAGGCGCCCCGAACGTCTGCGGGTGTGGGGGGCCATTTCGGGGCCCCCCACATGAATAGACTTGTCCTCGCGACGCTCAATCCGGGCAAGGTGCGGGAGCTGGCGCGCCTGCTCGGCGACCTGCCGATCGAGCTCGTGAGCCTGGCCGACATCCCTGGCGCGACGCTGCCCGAAGAGACGGGCGCCACCTACGCCGAGAACGCGCTCGGCAAAGCGCGCGCGGCGCGGCGGCTGGCGGGCTGCGCCGCGCTCGGCGACGACTCCGGGCTCGAAGTCGACGCGCTCGGCGGCGCGCCCGGACTGCACTCCGCGCGCTTCGGCGGCCCCGGGCTCGACGACGCCGGCCGCGTCGCGCTGCT
>QHSB01000188.1 GCA_003220335.1 Candidatus Rokuibacteriota bacterium | reverse complement strand
AGTGATTCACGGTCCCGACGACGGCATCGAAGTTCACGATGCCGTAGAAGAAGCCCCACGCGATGTCGCGCTGAAGCGCGCGCAGGAACGCGTCGACCGGCAGCATGTGCCGTCCCTTCGGCCACACGACGTGCGCGAAGTATTCGTCCCGACTGAAGCCGAAGCTGCCGAGCGTGAAGGTCCGGTAGCCGTGCTGGTTGGGCTCGATCGACCCGATCTCGGGGAGCGTGCCGGTCGTCTGGCTCATGCGCCTGACCTCCTCGACGTCGTCTGGCAGATGTCGGTCCAGCGCTCGACGGTATCCGCACCGGCCAGGGTCTGGAGGAGAACCACGCCGGGCTGCGGCGCGTGAAACTGGTAGGCGGCGCCGACCGGCAGCAGGGTCATGTGGCCGCGCCGCGCGCGGACCACGCCCATCTTGCGGCCGGGCGGCGTGCCCGCGAGTCCGACCGAGCCTCGGGTGGCGGCCGGCACCACGCCCGGGTTCTCGAGCTTCAGCAGACGGATCTCGACCTCGCCGTCCATGACGAGGGCGAATTCGTCCTGCGCCGGCGCGCGCCAGCCCGAGGTTCCCTCCGTGCGAATGGCCTCGATCACGTACTCGATGTTCTTGCCGACGGCAACCTTCTCGTACGGCTTGGACTTCGAGGCCACCTCGAAGATGTTCGAGAAGACGTAGTTGCGAGCGTCATCGTTGATGACCTCGACGCCACCCTTCTCGTAGTGCGCGAGCGAGCCGAAGCGCGTGCGGTGCTGCTGCGCCATCTGCGGTCTCCTTTCCGCCCAGAGTGCCTCTAAGCCTTCCACGGCAACGTTGTCAAGCCATCCGATCACTGCCTGCTAGGCGCCGCCCGGCACAACTCCGCGCGGGAGCGATTCGATGTGGGCGCAGATCTCGCCGGGGCGCGTGAGCCAGACGCGGTCGCGGTGCCTGGCGACGTGCTCGAGCGCGCGTCGCAGCTGCGGCAGGCGGTACGGCCGGCCGACGACGAACGGGTGCAGCGAGATCGGGCACACGAGCGGCTGGCGCGCCGACTGGCGCAGCAGCTCGTCGAACTGGTCCACGATCATGTCGGCGAACTCGCGCGCCGAGTGCTTGTACCAGACGATGCCGCGCGTGTCGTTCACCTCGATCGGATACGGCATCGCGAGCAGCCGGCCGCCGCGGGTGCGGAGCCAGACGGGCTGATCGTCCATGGTCCAGTCCATCGTGTAGCGATAACCCGCCTCCTGGAGCAGGTCGAGCGTGACCGGCGAGTTCGAAAGCCACGGGCTCATCCAGCCGATCGGACGCCGGCCCTCGTGCTTTTCGATGGTGGCGGTCACCCGCGCGATCATGGCGCGCTCCTCGTCGGGGAGCATGTGCTCCTGGCCCTCGGAGTTCGTGACGCCGTGGCCGACGATCTCGTCGCCGCGCTTGCGCAGCCGCTCGGCGATGTCCGGCGCGGCCTCGTAGACCTCGAGGTTCATCTGCGCTTCCACGGGGAGATTCAGCTCGTCGAAGAGGTCGAACAGGCGCCAGACGCCGACGCGGTTGCCGTAGTCGCGCCAGCTGTAGACGCTCGCGCTCATCGCCTGGTCGGGCGGCGCGATGGCCACGCCCTTGCCGACGCCGAAGCCGAACGCCTCGATGTTGATGGCGACGTACACGGCCAGGCGCGCGCCGTTCGGCCACGTGTAGTCCGGGCGCTTCGTGATGTTGGAGTAGTCGTAGCGTCCGTGGGTGGGCAGCGTCATACGACCTCCTACGGTCGGCGCGGCTTGAGCCGGAGCTCCTCGTACGGCAGCGAGAACGGAATGCCGCTGATGAGGCCGATCCCGGATTCCTCCACCCGCGCGCCGACGCCGGACAGGAACGCGGGCTCGAGGATCGGCGCGAACATCACGCGCTCGTGCATGAGCTGCTGGATCCGGTGCAGCAGCGCCTCGCGCTTCTTCGGGTCGACTTCCACGGCCTGCTCGCGGAACAGCCCGTCGATGTCCGGGTAACCGCCGTAGGCGCGGATGCCGCCGGTGACGACGAAGGCCTCGATGCGCGTGGCGGCGTTGCCGCCCGCCGCGCTGCCCGGCCGCACCAGCTTCTTGAAGCTCTTCTCCTGGTCCGCCTTGTAGAAGGCGGCGCGCTCCAGCGGGCGCAGCCTGGCCCGAATGCCCACCGCGCGGAAGTCGTTGATGACCGCCTCGCCGGTCGCGGCGTACACGGCGTCGGTGGACAGGTCGCCCGCGTCGAACCCGTTCGGATAGCCGGCCTCGGCCAGCAGCGCCTTCGCGCGCTTGCCGTCGTGCGGGTACGGCGGCGCCGGCCAGTAGAACTGGAACTCGTGGGGGATGATGCTCGAGGACACGCGCGCGAACCCGAGGTACTCGGAGTCGTTGAGCGCCTTGCGGTCGATCGCGAGGTTCGCGGCGAGACGGACGCGCCGGTCGGCCCACGGCGACTTCGGGTCCCACTGCTCGACGAACACCAGCCACTCCGTGAACGTCGGGATGGCGGCCTTGAGCGTGAGGCCGGGCGTGCGTCGCACCTCCTCGCCCAGCGGGCCGCGGAGCGAGTAGGCGATGTCCGCCTCGCCGCGCTTGAGCATGGCCAGGCGCGTGGTGTCGTCGGGCACCGAGCGAAAGATCAGCCGCTTCACGCTCGGCGTCTTGCGCCAGTAGCTCTCGTTGGCCTCCAGCACCAGCTCGACGCCGGGCTGAAAGCTCACGAACCGGTAGGGGCCGGCGCCGACCGGGTGGCGCTTGAAGCCGTCGTCGCCGACCTTCTCGACGTATTTCTTCGGCACGATCCAGCCCGCGCCCGTCGCCGGCGAGCCGTAGAAGGTCATGAAGTCCGGCCAGGGCTGCTTGAGTCGGATGCGGACGCGCTGCGGATCGACGACGTCCACGCCGGCCACGCGCGCCTTGAACGTGGCCGCGGCGCCGCCCTTGTAGCGCTCGAGCGAGAACTTCACGTCCTCCGCGCTGACAGGATCGCCGTTGTGGAACTTCACGCCCTTGCGAAGGACGAACTCGTAGGCGAGCCCATCCTTCGACAGGCTCCACGACTCCGCGAGGCTCGGGGCCAGCGGGTGGCCGGGCATCGGCTTCACCAGTGCGTCGTGCAGCGCGTAGAGCATCATGAACGGCGTGATGACGGACGGCGTCTCCGCCGGATCGAACCAGGTGGGGGCGAGCGAGATGTGCACCGCCCATGTCAGCTCGCCCTCCGGCGCCGCCACCGCCGGCGCGGCGGCGAGGAGGAGGACGAGGACCAGCGTGACGGAGTGCCTGCGCATCTACCGCCGCGCGATCAGGCGCCGGAAGACGGCGCCGTACTGAAAGTCGTAGCCCTCCGCCAGCGCGGCCGCGCCCCGCTTGAGCCGCGCGCCGATCGTCTCTCCCGTGGCCACGTTGAAGCCGGGCATCTGGCTCTCGTGCCGCACGAGCGCGGCGATCTGGCGGTCGATCGAGTCGGTGACGTCCACGATGAGGTCCGGCTCGTCCGCGCCCCAGTACCAGAGCTCGCGCACCTTGTGCGGCGCCAACCCCTCCTGCGTGATGTGCTCGGGGAAATGCAGGTGGTCGCGCGCGAAGGGGTAGACGGCGTCCGTCGTCGTCAGCCCGGCCTTGCGGTGGTCGCGGTGCTGGAAGTTGCGGATGCGGTACGGATCGTGGACGAACACGGTGTGCGGGCGATACTGGCGGATGGCGCGCACGACGTCGCCCAGGAACTCGCGCGTGTCGTCCAGGAATCCGTCGGGGTAGCCGAGCATGACGACGTGCTTGACGCGCATGAAGTCGGCGGCGGCGCGCTGCTCCTCGGCGCGCCGGGCCGCCAGGGCGGCCGGCGTGAGCGAGCGCTCGGTGGTGCCGGCATCGCCGTTGGTGCACAGCACGTACGTCACCTCGCAGCCCGCGGCGATCCACTTGGCGATGACGCCGCCCGAACCGATCTCGGCGTCGTCGGGATGGGCGAACACCACCATGGCCCGCTCGGGGACGTCGCTCACGACCGGCAGCCGGGGCTCGCGTGGCATGGCGCGCATTCTACAGGAGCGCGGGAGTACACTCTCGCCCTGGGTAACGCAGTCACTCCAAGCGAGGAGACGACGACGATGGCTGACGTGCTCACGGTGGTGGCGAAGATCCGGGCCGCGAAGGGCAAGGGCGACACGCTGGCGGCGTTGCTGAAGGAGCAGGTGGCGGCGGTGCGCAAGGCGGAGCCGGGCTGCCTCATCTATCGCCCGCACCGCTCCACGAAGGATCCCGACCTGTTCATCTTCTACGAGCAGTACAAGGACGACGCCGCCTTCGATCTGCACCGCAAGGCCCCGCACCTCGCGGCGTACCGCGAGCGCCGCGAGAAGGAAGGGCTGACCCAGGGGCAGGCGGAGGTCGAGATCTACCGCTCGCTCACCGACTAGATGGCGACGAGCGCGCTCGACCTCGATGCCCTGAAGACACACGTCGGCCGCAAGCAGGCCGCCTCCGACGTCCTGCATCCCGGCCCCGCCAACCTCCTCCGGCTGGCCCTCGGCCGGCCGGAGCCCGAGCTGCGCGACGGCGATCCCCTGCCGCCCGCGTGGCTCGCGCTCTACTTCCTGCCACGCTTCGCGACGGCCGATCTCAGGCCGGATGGCAGCCCGCGCGACGCCGGCGTGGTGCCGCCGATGCCCCTGCCGCGGCGGATGTTCGCGGGCGAGCGCGTGCGATTCCATCGACCGCTGCGACTCGGCGAGAGCGTCCGTCGGGAGACGACCCTGGCCGATCTTTCGATGAAGAGCGGCGGCACCGGCCCGCTCGTGTTCGCCACGGTCACGAGCCGCGTGCTCGGCGCCGACGGTGTCGTCGCCATCGAGGACGAGCGGCGGACGGTATTTCGTGAGGAGGTGAAGGCCGGCGAGCGCAACCAGGCGCCGAAGCGCGAGCCGGCGCCCAGCGATGTCCCCTGGCGCAAGCACATCACACCCGACGCGGTGCTCCTCTTCCGGTTCTCCGCCCTCACCTTCAACAGCCACCGCATTCACTACGACCGTCCGTGGGCCATGGAGGTGGAAGGCTATCCCGGCCTCGTCGTGCACGGGCCGCTGACGACGACGCTGCTGGTGGACTTCGCGCGCGACTCGAACCCGGGGCGCCGGATCGTCTCCTACGCCACGCAGGCGCGGGCGCCCCTCTTCGACACCGCGCCATTCGAGCTGCGCGGCCGGCCGACGGAACGCGGCTGCGAGTGCTGGGCGGTCACCCCCGAGGGCACGGTGGCGATGCACTGCGAGGTCGAGCTGGCGTAGGCGAGAGCAAGCGTCAACGAAACGCGGCGATGAGCTCGTCGAACGCGACCATCTGGCCGCCGCGTGTGGAGGACGGCACGAGGATGACGGTCCGCACGCCGGTCGCGCGCCACGCCTCGACGCCGTCGCGGACGTCCTTGGCGCTGCCGAACAGCGTCACGTCGCTCAGCCAGCGGTCGGACATGGTGGCGATGTCGTCGCGCGTGTAGCCCGCCTCCATCCAGTAGTTCTGGTAGTTCGGCAGCTTGACGTAGGACGCGAGCGCCTTGCGCATGACGGCGGCGGCGGCGGCGCGATCGGGGTCGATGCACGTGGGAACCATGTCGCCGATGAAGAACGCGGGATCATTCCGTTTCGCGTCGGGCAGATGGCGCAGTGACTCGGTCATGTGCGAGCGCGCCGCGTTGGCCCACACCGCGCCGTCGGCGATCTCGCCCGCGAGCGCGACCATCCGGCTTCGCAGCGTGGCCAGCGTGATCGGCGGCAGCGCGCCGACCTGCGGCGCGTAGCCCTTCACCTCGGTCACGAACTTGCGCATGTCGTCCAGCGGCTTGCCGGGCTTGATGCCGAGACGGTCGTGAGCCGGCCCGTGGCTGACGCCGACGCCGAAGCGGAAGCGGCCGCCCGACAGCTCGTGGATGACCGCCGCCGTCTGCGCCCACTCGAACGCGTGACGCGTGTAGATGTGGGCGATGCTGGTGCCGAACGGGATCTCGCGGGTGACGAG
>QHSB01000187.1 GCA_003220335.1 Candidatus Rokuibacteriota bacterium | reverse complement strand
CCTGGACGGCGAGCGCCTGCTGCTGCCGGACGATACGGCGATGGAGAACCTGCTCGCACGCCTCGACGTCCCGTTCGAGCGCGTGCAGTCGATCTTCGTGCCGCTCGGGGCCGGGCACCGCCACGATCATGACCACTGAGGTGCTGCTCGCCCTCCTGCAGCTCGGCGACGGGCTGTTTCCCGCAGGCGGCTTCGCCCACTCGTTCGGGCTCGAGACCTACGCGCAGGAGGGGCGCGTGCGCGACCGCGCCGGGCTGGAGGCGTTCGTGACGGCGCACCTCGAGGGCGCGGCGGGCCCGGGCGACGCCGTCGCCGCCGCCGTGGCCACGCGGCTGGCGGCGGCCGGCGACCTCGCCGCCTGGTGCGAGCTGGACGCGCGGCTCGACGCGATGAAGACGGTGCCGGAGTTCCGCGCGGCGAGCCGCCAGATGGGCCGGCAGACGGCGCGCGTCGCCGCCGCGCTCGGCGACGACGCGGTCCTCGCCGGCGTCGTGCGCGCGATCGACGACGGGCTCGCGCCCGGCCACCACGCGGCGGTCTTCGGCGCCGCCGCCGGGCGCGTGGGCGCCGGCGCCGAGACGGTCGCCGCCGCGTATCTCTACTCGACGGCCGCGCTGCTCGTCGGCGCGGGCCTGCGGCTGCTCACGCTGGGTCAGCTCGACGGCCAGCGCGTGCTGGCGGCCGTGCGGCCGCCCATCGCGCGGCTCGCCGCCGCGGCCGCCCGCGCAACGGCCGAGGACATGTGGACGTTCACTCCCGCGCTCGAGCTCGCCGGCCTGCGCCACGCGAGGCTCGACATGAGGTTGTTCAGGTCATGACGATTCCCCGTCCGCTCAAGGTCGGCATCGGTGGCCCCGTCGGCTCCGGCAAGACGGCGCTCACCGAGGCGCTCTGCCTGCGCCTGCGCGCCGCGCTCGACATGGCCGTGATCACCAACGACATCTACACGAAAGAGGACGCCGAGTTCCTGGTGCGCCGCGGGGCCCTGGGCAGAGAGCGCGTCGTGGGCGTGGAGACGGGCGGCTGCCCGCACACGGCGATCCGAGAGGATGCGTCGGTGAACCTGGAAGCGGTCCATGGATTGCTGACGCAGTTTCCCGGACTGGAGCTCATCCTCATCGAGAGCGGCGGCGATAATCTGGCGGCGACGTTCAGCCCGGAGCTGGTCGACGCGACCATCTACGTGATCGATGTCGCGGAAGGGGAAAAGATCCCGCGCAAGGGCGGGCCCGGGATCACGCGCTCCGACCTGCTCGTCATCAACAAGATCGACCTGGCCCCGCATGTCGGCGCCGACCTGGGCGTCATGGAGCGCGACGCGCGCCGGCAGCGCGGCGCGCGGCCGTTCGTGTTCACGAATCTCCGCTCGGGCGAGGGCGTCGACGCGATCGTGGCATGGCTCCGCACGGATCTGTTGCTCGCGCTGCCGGTCTGACGTTCGCGCCCGCGCGCGTCGGGCGCGACGGCGCCCTGTCGCTGCGCTTCGAGCGGCGGGACGGGCGCAGCGTGCTCGCCGGCTGTCGCTGGACGATGCCGCTTCAAGTCCTGGCGCCGATGGCGCTCGACGACGCGGCGTCGATCGTCTGCATGCTCAATCCGACGGGCGGGCTCGTCGGTGGCGACCGTCTCGTCATCGACGTCGACGTGGGCGCCGGCGCGCACGCCTGTCTCACCACGCCCTCGGCGACGAAGGTCTATCGCACGGTCGCGGGGCCGGCGGAGCAGACGGTGCGGTTGACGCTGGCCCCCGGTGCGCGGCTGGAGTGGGTGCCCGATCACACCATCCCGTTCGCCGGCTCGGCGTTCCAGCAGCGGGTGGAGGTGGAGGCGCCCGACGGCGCGGCGCTCGTGCTGATCGACGCCTTCGCGGCGGGTCGCGTGGCGCGCGGCGAGGCATGGCGGTTCGCGCTGCTCGACAGCGCGCTCAGCGTGCGCGACGCGCGCGGCTGGCTGCTGCACGACCGCCTGCGGCTCCGGGACGGCGCGCCCGGGCCCGGCCTCGGACTGGCCGAGGACCGGCCGTACGTGGCCACGGTGGCCGTGATCGGCGACGCCGGTCTCGCCGCGTTCGTGGACGATGTCGCCGCGCTGGGTGGCGACGACGCGGAGGTCGGTGCCGGCCTGCTGCCGCGGCGGGGCGCGCTCGTGCGCTGCCTGGCGGCCGACGCGCCCGCGCTCGGCCGCGTCCTCGACGGCGTCTGGGCGGCCGCGCGCCGGCGCGTGCTCGGCCTGCCGCCGCTGGGGCTGCGCAAGCCGTGAGCCGGAGCGCGGGACCGGTGGCGCGATCGTGACCTTTCGATTACACTCCGAGGAGTCCTCATGTTCAGCCTGATCCCGAAGGAAGTCCGCTTCTACGACTATTTCGAGCAGCAGTCCAAGCACATCCTCAACGCCGCCGCGCTGCTCCACGATCTCTGCCACAACTTCTCCGACGCGCGCGCCAAGACGCACCGGATCAAGGAAGTCGAGCACGCGGGCGACCAGGTCACCCACGAGATCGTCAAGAAGCTGAACACGACGTTCATCACGCCGATCGACCGCGAGGACATCCACGACCTCGCCACGCGCCTGGACGACGTGCTCGACTACATCGAGGCCGCCGCCGAGCGGCTCGTGGTCTATCGCATCAAGGAGCCGACCTCCGCCTGCCGGGCGATGGCCGACGTGATCGTGAAGACGACGGAGGCCATGGACCGGGCCATCCGCTGCCTGCGCAACATGGATCCGGGCTTTCACGAGCACGCGGTCGAGGTCAACCGGCTGGAGAACAGCGCCGACAACCTGCTGCGCGACAGCCTGGCTGCGCTCTTCGACGAGCAGGGCGATCCCATCGAGGTCATCAAGTGGAAGGAGATCTACGAGACGATGGAGATCGTCACCGACCGCTGCGAGGACGTCGCGAACGTCATCGAAGGGATCATCCTCAAGATGGCCTGACCCCGGCCCGCCCGCATGCTCAGCCTCGTCGTCTTCATCGTCGTCGTCGCCCTCGTCTTCGACTTCATCAACGGGTTCCACGACGCCGCCAACTCGATCGCGACCGTCGTCTCCACGCGCGTGCTGACGCCGCTGCAGGCGGTGGTGTGGGCCGCGTTCTTCAACTTCGTGGCGGCCTTCGGCTTCGGCGTCCAGGTCGCCACCACGGTGGGCAAGGGCGTGGTGGAGCCGGCCATCGTCGACCAGTGGGTGATCCTCGCGGGCCTCGCCGGCGCCATCTTCTGGGACCTCATCACGTGGTACTGGGGTCTACCGACGTCGTCGTCGCACGCCCTCATTGGCGGCTTCGCCGGCGCCGCGGTGATCAAGGCGGGCTTCGGCTCGCTCGTGCCGGCCGGGCTCATCAAGATCGGCGTCTTCATGGTCCTGGCGCCGCTCATCGGCATGACGATGGGCTTCGTGCTGATGGTGATCACGATCAACATCTTCAAGAACGCGACGCCGGGGCGTGTCGACAAGGTGTTTCGCCGCGGCCAGCTGCTCTCGGCGGCCGCCTACAGCCTCGGTCACGGGACCAACGACGCCCAGAAGACCATGGGCATCATCGCCGTGCTGCTCTTCACGACCGGTCACCTCGGCGCGGAGTTTTACGTCCCGTTCTGGGTGATACTCTCCGCGCACGCCGCGATGGGGCTCGGCACGATGGCGGGTGGCTGGCGCATCGTGAAGACGATGGGCATGCGCATCACCAAGCTGCGCCCCGTCGGCGGCTTCTGCGCGGAGACGGCGGGCGCCATCACGCTGATCGGCACGGCCATCGGCGGCATTCCCGTCAGCACCACGCACACGATCACCGGCTCGATCATGGGCGTAGGCGCCACCCAGCGCTTCTCGGCCGTGCGCTGGGGCGTGGCCGGACGCATCATCACCGCGTGGATCGTGACCATTCCCGCCTCGGCCGCCGTCGCGGCGCTCGCGTGGTGGGTGCTGCGCCTGCTGCGGAGCTGACGGGCGGGGCGCGATGGCGGCCGAAGTCCTGGTCGTCGAAGACGAGCCCGACATCCGGGCGCTGATCGTCCACCACCTCACCCGGGACGGCTTCCGCTGCCGCACCGCCGCCGACGGCCTCGAGGCGCTCGCGCAGCTCCACGCGGGCGCGCCCGATCTCGTCGTGCTCGACCTCATGCTGCCCGGGATCGACGGCCTCGAGCTCACGCGCCGCCTGCGCGCGGAGCCCGCGTGGGCCGCGCTGCCGATCATCATGCTGACGGCGAAGGCCGACGAGGTCGACCGCGTGGTGGGGCTCGAGCTGGGCGCCGACGACTACGTCGCCAAGCCCTTCTCCCCCAAGGAGCTGCTGGCGCGCGTGCGCGCCGTGCTGCGCCGCGCGCGGCCGGCTGACGACGGCCGCGCGCTGGCGGGCGGCGAGATCGCGCTGGACCCCGGCCGCCACCGCGTGACGGTCGCCGGCACGCCGGTGGAGCTCACGCCAAAGGAGTTCGACCTGCTGCACGCGTTGATGGCGTCGGGGGGACGCGTGCTCTCGCGCGAGCATCTGCTGAATCGCGTCTGGGGGTACGCGCGCGCCGACGAGATCGAGTCGCGCACGGTCGACGTCCACGTGCGCCGCCTGCGCGCCAAGCTCGGCGCCGCCGGCCGGCGCATCGCGACCGTGAAGAGCGTCGGCTACCGGTTCGAGTCGGAGTGAACCCGCGGGGCCGGGGAGGTACTCTCAAGAGTATGAGACGTCGATGGATGCAGTGCCTCGCGGGGCTGCTCGCGGGCGGGGCGATGGCCGTCCCCATGGGACCGACCACCACCCAGCGTGCGGTGGACCAGATGAACTCGTCGTCGATGCGCGGCGTGCCCACGCCCCCCGTGCGCCAGGCGCCGCGTCAGGACATGGTGTGGGTGCCCGACCGCTTTGTTCCCGCGCCCGGCGCGCCGCAGGGCGTGTTCGAGCCGGGGCACTGGGTGACCTTCACGCCCGAGGGCGGTCGCATCGCGCCGCCGCCGCCGGTCCCCGGCGCGATCCAAGGGCCTTAGAAATGGGGGGCCCCGATATGGCCCCCCAAACCCCCCAGCGCTCGTCGCGCCCCGGCAAAGCCGTGGCGCACCTCGATAGCCGTCGTCGCCCCCCAAACCCCCCAGCACTCGTCGCGCCCCGGCAAAGCCGTGGCGCGCCTCGATAGCCGTCGCAGGTGATGGGGCCCCGATATGGCCCCCCAAACCCCCCAGCGCTCGTCGCGCCCCGGCAAAGCCGTGGCGCGCCTCGATC
>QHSB01000186.1 GCA_003220335.1 Candidatus Rokuibacteriota bacterium | reverse complement strand
TCGTTCGTTCACGGAGATTCGCCGTCGATTCATCGCTCACCGCCGGTGAGGATGCCCGCGATGTTCTTGTCCTCGCCCAGGTAACGCTGCAGCTTGTACTGCAGGCCCCGTACGCTGATCCCGAGCAGCCGGGCCGCCTGCGCGCGGTTCCAGCGCGTCTGCTCCAGGGTGTCGAGGATGTATTGCTTCTCCACCTCGCGCAGCCGCAGGCGCCGCGGCGCGCTCAGCGGTGGCGCGGGCCGTGCGTCCTCGTAGATGGAGGGGAACTGCTCGACGTCGAGGAGGTCCTCGTCGGCGAGCACGACGGCCTGCTCGATCCAGTTCTCGAGCTGCCGCACGTTGCCGGGCCACGCGAAGGCCATCAGGGCCTCGATGGCGCGCGCCGTCAGGCCGCGGATGGCCTTGCGGTGCGCGGCCGCCTTCAGGCGCAGGAAGTGGGCGACGAGGAGCGGGATGTCTTCCGTGCGCTCGCGGAGCGCGGGCAGGTTGATGTGCACGACCGCGATGCGGTAGTAGAGGTCCTCGCGGAAGCGGCCCTCGCGGATGGCCTTGCGGAGGTCGCGATTGGTGGCGGTGATGACGCGGACGTCCACGCGCCGCGGCTGGCTGCCACCGACCATCGTGAACTCGCGCGTCTGGATCACGCGCAGGAGCTTCGCCTGAAGATGCGGCGCCAGCTCGCCGATCTCGTCCAGGAAGAGCGTGCCGGTGTGCGCGCAGTCGAGGGTGACGAAGGGGCGGTCGCGCCGCGGCCCCGAGGCGTGCAGGGCCTGGGCGATCAGCTCCTTGCCGGTGCCGTTCTCGCCCTCGATGCAGACGTGGGCGTCGCCCTGGGCGACCTTCTTCATCACGCCGTAGACACCCTGCATCCGCTCGGACTCGCCGACGATGTAGGGGAAGGCAGGGCCCGGGCAGGGCTCGGGACGCCGCGCGTCGGCGCTACCGTTCGCGTGGTCGAGCGTCTTCATCATGGGATCTGCGAGGTGAGCCGGGTTCATGCGGCCTCCAGTCGCTCTTCGGCGGCGGGATCGTTCTTCGGGGTGATTGCCGCTGCGGCGCGCGGGGTGCCGATCCCGTGCCCGGCGATCACGGCCCTGACCGTCTCGAAGAGGATGTAGACGTCGAACCAAAGCGACATGTGCTTCACGTAGTAGAGGTCGTAACGCACCTTCTCCATCTCCTCCTCGAGCGTGTTCGCGTAGCGGTAGCGCACCTGCGCCCACCCCGTGATTCCGGGCGGCACCGCGCAGCGCAGCGAGTAATAGGGAATGGCTTGCTCGTGCAGGCCGCGCGCCGCGCTGGCGAGCACCGTGAGGTTCGTCACCGGGTGCGGCCGCGGCCCGACCAGGTTCATCTCGCCGCGCAGCACGTTGACGAGCTGCGGCAACTCGTCGAGGCGGTAGCGCCGCAGGCGGCGCCCCAGGCGCGTGATCCGCTCGGAGTTGTCGGCTTCCCACTCGGAGTGGTGGCCCTCGACGGGATGCATGGTGCGGAACTTGACGAGCTGGAAGGTCCGCCCGCGGCGGCCCACACGCTCCTGGACGAAGAACACGGGGCCGCGCGAGTCGAGCTTGATGGCGACCGCGATCAGGGCGAGCAGCGGCAGGCAGCACACCAGCGCCAGCGCGCCCAGGAACAGGCTGAGGTACCGGGTGAGCGCGAGCTGCAGGCGGGCCGGCTGGAAGTCGCGGGAGTACACGACGCTACCAGCCGGGAGCGCTTCGAGGGCGAGCTTGCTGGTCAGCCGCTCGTACGTCTCGACCGCGCCCTCGACGTGAATTCCTCGCGCGCGCGCCTCGAGCAGTAGACCGAACGGCAGCCGCAGCCCGCCGCGCAGCCCGACGACGATCCGGTCCGGGCGCGTCCTCTCCAGAGCGGCGTCGAGCTTGTCGATGTCCTCGACGACGTCGACGACGGCCCAGCCGAGGTCATGCCGTCGGCCGATCTCCTCGACGAGAAAGCGCGCCAGCGTGCTCGTGCCGAGAACGAGGACCCGCTGGGCGGGGCGACGGCGGCGGCGCACGCCGTGGCAGACGCTGGTGCCGAGCAGGAACGCCATGAATCCGACGAGGAGGAGCAGGCTCGCCAGGAAGCGGAAGCCGCCGAGCGGCGTCGTCGAGAACAGGACGTCGAGGCTCATGCGGGCACCCCGAACGTGCAGTCGACTTCCACCGCCACGCTGCGGCGCAGCAGCTCCACCGAGATCACCAGCAGTCCCTTGTTCGGCTTGGTCCGCAGAAGAATGCCCTCCACGTCGGCGAAGGGGCCGCGGGTGATGCGCACCCGGCTGCCCTCGCGCAGATACGGATGGGCCATGACCGGCGCGCGGCTCGCCACCACGCTCTGGATGCTGTCCACGTCGGTGTCGGGGACGGCCGTCGGCCCCTCGCCGGGGGCTCCGAGGAGGCTCACGAGGCCCCGCGCCTTGCGCACCTCGACGTGCGCGGCCTTGTCGAGCGCATTCCGGAGAAAGAGATAGCCGGGGAACATCGGCACGCGGATGACGTGACGCAGGCCGCCGCGCCGCGACCAGCACTCGATCTCCGGCAGGAAGACCTCGAACCCGCGCGAGGAGAGGCCATCGCGCACGAGCCGCTCGCAATGGCTCTTCGTCCACAGAACCCACCAGCGTTCCGCCGCTCTCGTCGACACGCTCATCGTCTCCATGGGCTACTCGACGGTGACGCTCTTGGCGAGGTTGCGCGGCTGGTCCACGTCGCAGTGTCGGAGCACGGCGGTGTGATAGGCCAGCAGCTGGAGCGGAACCGCGAGAACCATCGGCTGGACGATCGCCGGCGCCGCCGGACACGGGATGACGTGGTCGGCGCGCTCTCCGATGGCGTCGTCGCCCTCGGTGGCCAGCGCGATCACCACGCCGTACCGCGCCTTGACCTCCTCGATGCAGCCCACCATCTTGTCGTAGAGGTCGTCGCGCGGCGCCAGCACGACCACCGGCAGCGTTCCGTCGATCAGGGCGATCGGCCCGTGCTTCATCTCGCCCGCCGCATACCCCTCGGCGTGGATGTACGAGATCTCCTTCAGCTTCAGCGCGCCCTCCAGCGCCAGCGGCACGTTGATCCCGCGCCCCAGGTAGAGGCAGCTCGTGGACTCGTAGATCAGCCGCGCGATCCCCTCGACGCACTTGTCGGTGTCGAGGGCGGCGCGCACGAGCCGGGGCGCCTCGGCCAGCGCCTCGACGAGCGCGCGCCCCTCCACCGCGGAGAGAGTCCCGCGCGCCCGACCGAGGTGCACGGCGAGGACGGCGAGGGCGGCGAGCTGGCTCGTGAAGGCTTTCGTGGAGGCCACGCCGATCTCGGGGCCGCTGCGCGTATGGACGACGGCGTCGGCCTCGCGCGCGAGGGAGCTGCCGGCGACGTTGCAGATGGCGAGGACGGCGGCGCCCGCCGCCCGCGCGCCGCGCACGGCGCCCAGGGTGTCGGCGGTCTCGCCCGACTGGGAGATGGCGACGACCACCGTGTCGCCGTCGAGAACGGGACGCCGGTACCGGGACTCGGAGGCGACATCCACCTCGACGGGAATCCGCCCGAGGGCCTCGATCATGTACTTCGCGGCCAGGGCCGCGTGCCAGGAGGTGCCGCAGCCGATCAGGAGCAGACGCCGGGCCCGCGCGAGCGTGGCGGCGTCCAGGCATGCGTCGGGCCGCAGCCCGTCCTCGCGCGAGAGATCGATGAGGGGCGCCATCGTCATGCCGATGGCGCGCGGCTGTTCGTGGATCTCCTTCAGCATGAAGTGCGGGTAGCCGTCCTTCTCGGCGTCGTTCGCGTCCCAGTCGACGTGCACGGTCCGCGCGGGCAGCGCACGGCCGGTGAAGGTGCGGAGCCGGATCCGCCCCGGCGAGAGCACGGCCATCTCCCCGTCCTCGAGAATCTGGACGGCGCGCGTGTAGGTCAGCAGCGCGGAGACGTCCGAGGCGAGCAGCTCGCCGCCCGCACCGGAGGCCACGATCAGCGGCGCACCTCCGTTGCGGGCGGCGACGATGACGTCCGGCTCACGCGCGGAGACGAGGGCGAGCGCGAAGGCGCCGTGCAGGCGGGCCACGGCGCGCGCGGCGGCGTCCTCCAGGGGCAGATCGCCCAGGCTCTCGATGAGATGCACGATCACCTCGGTGTCGGTGCTCGACGTGAAAACGTGGCCCGCCTGCTCGAGCTCCCGCCGCAGCCGCGCGTGGTTCTCGATGATGCCGTTGTGGACGACGGCCAGGGACCGCGCGCAGTCGGTGTGCGGGTGCGCATTGGCGTCGGACGACGGACCGTGGGTCGCCCAGCGCGTGTGGCCGATGCCGACGTGTGCCTGTACGGGATCCTCCATCAGCGCGCGCTCGAGGTTCACGATCTTGCCCGCGCGGCGGCGGACCTCGAGCCGGCCGCCGTCGAGGACGGCGAGACCGGACGAGTCGTACCCGCGGTATTCGAGCCGCTTGAGACTCTCGATCAGAAGTGGCGCGGCGTCTTTCTCACCCACATAACCGACGATCCCGCACATGGGCCGATCCCCTCTGGCGGCCCGGGGCGCGTCGGGCTCGCCGCCTGAATGCTCGAAGTAGACCGCGTGCCGAGAGCCGCGCCAACAGGCGCGAGGGGGAATTTTTTGCGTCCGTTCGTGGGCGAATGCGCCCGCATGAGGGGGCGCCGCGGCAACGGAGCGGGGGGTGCGTCGACCCCCGACGGGGGGTCAGTGAAACGCGGAGCCGATGCTAGATGAGGCCGGCGCGAAACGCTTCGGCGACGATCTCGGCGCGCGACCGGACGTCGAAGGTCGACGCGATCTTCTCGAGGCGGTCCTTGATCGTGTGCGAGCTCAGATGGACGAGCGAGGCGATCTCCTTGTTGGTGAGACCGCCCGCGACGTACCGGATGATGGCGACGTCGCGCTCGGAGAGCGCCGCCCCGGGCTTGCCGTTGTTGCCGGTGGTGGCGTTGGCGATCACGCGCGGGGCGACCTTGGGGTCGAGCACCGAGTGACCGCGATACACGGCGCGGATCGTCCGCTTGACCTCCGCCAGCTCGACGTCCTTGATCAGGTAGCCCTTGGCGCCCGCGTTGAGGCTCTTGAGGATCATATTGTCCTGGCAGTAGCTCGTCAGCATCACGACCGCGGTCCCCGCCGAAGCGCTGAGCACACGACGGCACACCTCGGGCCCCTCGATGTCCTCCAGCTTCACGTCGAGGAGCATGACGTGCGGGCGCAGCGTCTCGGCCAGGTGCACGGCTTCGTTGCCGGTCCGCGCCTCGCCGATGATGGCGATGTCGGGCTCACGCTCGAGGGCCTGCTTCAATCCGGCGCGGACGATTTCATGATCGTCGACGATCACCACGTTGATGCGCTCGGCCGTCTGGAACTTCTGCCGCACGCCGTTTCCCGCGGTGTAGATCGGTCGTTCCGTTCTTTGCGCCACTCGGTTCTCCTCCGCCTCAGCGCTCGACCACTTAGTTCGAGTAGACCACGCTTCGGTTGCGGTCAGTACGCCCGGATGAGGGTTTCTCTCCCCCCAAATGGGGGTCGGCGACGCCTCATGCCCGGGCGCGGCTCCGGCGCCGCATCACCCGTCCGGCGCCGCCGACCTCGCCCGGCGGCAGGACCTCGCGCATCTGGGCCATCATCAGGCTCGCATCCTGCTTGACGCTGCGCAGCGCCGTTCGAAGCGCGGACGCCTTCGTCCGCGCGTCTCCCATGAGCGCCATCTCGATCTTCAGCGCCATCGCGAACACCGTCTGTCGCAGGGTGTCATGCAGGATCTTGTCCACCCGCACCCGCTCCTGGGCCACGGCCGCGTGCGCCGCCTTGGCGTAGAGCCGCGCGTTCTCGATCGCGACGGCGGCCGGGCCGGCGAGGCTCTCCATGAGGCTGATCTCTTCGCGGCTGACGCGGTGTCGCCGCGTCCACCACGCGCACGCGAGCACGCCGATCACCCCGTCCTTGGCGCGCAGGGGTGCCAAGATCAGCGATTTCGCCGGGAATTGGCGGAAGATCGGCGCCTGGAAGGACGGGTCGTTCGGAACGTCGGTCGACCAGTGCGTCTGGAGATCCGAAAAGTGCTTCAGGAGGATCGGGCGCTTTCGAATCGTGTCCAGGATCTCCTTGGGCATGTGATAGGCGGCATACGGCAGCATTCGGTCGCGTGTCTCCGTCATCAGATAGATGCCGGCGGAGTCCGCGCGTACGGCGTGGGCGGCCTCCCGCGTGATGCGCCGCACCACCTCCTGCAGCTCCAGGGTGGATCCGATCGTCCGCCCGACGCTGAGAATCGTCTCCGAGGCACGCAGGCGGCTGCGCAGGCCGACGACGGCGTCATCGCGGACGAGGGGAACGAAGAGCATGGTGCGGATCCCGAAGCGCTTCCACTCATCGGGCACGCGGGGATCCGTCGGGGCGGTGACGACCAGCCGGGAACGCCGGCCGCTCAGCACCTCCACCAGGATCGCCGGCCCCTCCGGGCCGACCTTCGTCTCGAGCGCCTTGAAGGCCTGCCAGAGATCGGCGCGGTGCGCACCGGTCGCGAGCTGGGACATGGCCGGAACGAGAACGTCGCCCTTCGGCACGAAGATCGAGCAGCGATCGACCGCACACGCTTCGGCCGTGACACGGGCGAGGCCGCGGAGCATCGCGGCGAGGCGTGGTGTCAGGCCCTCCCCGCGCGGGAGCTCGACCTCTCCAAGCGAGATGGCGCCGCCGTTCAGAAAGGCCCCGCGTGCGTCGGGGGCGGCGTGCACGCCGTCGTCGCCGGCCATCACGAGAGTATGCGCCGGCTCCGATGCACGATTTGCGGCCAAACGCAGAGGGCACGCAGGATTTTCACCGTCCATGTGGCAAGC
>QHSB01000239.1 GCA_003220335.1 Candidatus Rokuibacteriota bacterium | reverse complement strand
CACGCGCGAGCTCCTTGACGGCGACGTTCAGCCGGTCGGCGTCGCGACCGGAGATGACCACGCTGGCGCCGTGCTGGATCATCCACGCGGCGATGGCCAGACCGATGCCGCGCGTGCCGCCGGTGACGACCGCGACCTTGCCCGGGAAATGGCTCACGCGACGGCCGCCGCGGCTTTCTCGAGGGCGCCGGGATCCTCCACGGCGAAGGCGCGCGCCTCCTCGACGATGCGCTTGGTCAGCGCCGTCAGCACGCGCCCGGGCCCCACCTCCACGAACGCCGTCGCCCCCTCGGCGGCGAGGCGCTGCACGCACGCCGTCCAGCGCACAGGGCTGGCCATCTGCCGCAGCAGGAACGGCACGACGTCTTTCGCCACGTGCGTGACGCCGGCGTCCACGTTGCGGACCACGGGAATCGTCGGGTCGCTCACCGCGATGCCGGCCAGCTCCCCGGCCAGCCGCTCGGCCGCCGGCGCCATCAGCGCGCAGTGAAACGGCGCGCTCACCGGCAGCAGCACGCTCTTGCGGCCGCCGCGCGCCGTGGCCAGCGCCACCGCGCGCTCGACCGCGGACCTGTGGCCGGCGATGACGATCTGCTGCGCGGAGTTCACGTTGGCGACCTCGACCACCTGCCCCTGCGCGGCCTCGCGGGTGACCGCCTCGACCGCATCGAGCGGCAGGCCCATGATGGCGGCCATGGCGCCGGTGCCGACGGGCACCGCCTCCTGCATGAGCTCACCGCGCTTGCGCACGACGCGAACGGCGTCGGCCAGGCGCAGGGCGCCCGCGACCACGAGCGCGGAATACTCGCCGAGGCTGTGGCCGGCGGCCAGCGCCGGACGCAGGCCGCGCTCCGCACAGGCGGCGGCCGCGGCCACGCTCGCCGTGAGCACGGCGGGCTGCGTGTTGGCCGTCAGCGCCAGCTCGCTCTCCGGCCCCTCGAACATCACGCGTCGCAGATCGAAGCCGAGGGCGGCGTTGGCCTCCGCGAAGACGGCACGGGCGCCGGCGGAGGCGTCGTGGAAGGCCTTGCCCATGCCGACGGCCTGCGAGCCCTGGCCCGGGAACAGGAACGCGATCATCGGTTGCCGACTACCAGCGCATCAACGCGGTGCCCCACGCGAAGCCGCCGCCGAAGGCCGCGATCAGGATCAAGTCGCCCTTCTTGATGCGCCCGGCCGACAGCGCCTCCTCCAGCGCGACGTACACCGAGGCGGCGCCCGTGTTGCCGTAGCGGTCCACGTTGACGAAGACGCGCTCCATCGGCAGGCGGACGCGCCTGGCCGCCGCCTCGATGATCCGGAGATTCGCCTGGTGCGGGATGAAGAGCGTCACGTCGTCGGCCGTGAAGCCGTTGCGGGTGAGAATGCGCTCGGTGCACTCGGCGAACATGCGCACCGCGACCTTGAACACCTCGGCGCCCTTCATCTTCGCGTAGTGCATCCGCTTGTCGACCGTCTCGTGCGTGGCGGGGTGGCGCGAGCCGCCCCCCGGCATGTAGAGGAGGTCCCAGTACTGGCCGTCGGAGTAGAGGTCGAAGTCGATGAGGCCGCTCTCGTCGGTGGACGGCTCGAGCACGGCCGCGCCGGCGGCGTCGGCGAGCAGCACGCAGGTGCCCCGGTCCGTGAAGTCGGTGATCTTCGACAGCGTCTCCGCGCCCACGCATAGCACGCGCCGGTACTTGCCCGTCTGGATGAACTGGGCGCCGATCGACAGGCTGTAGATCGAGCCCGCGCATGCGGCCAGCATGTCGATCGATCCGACGCGCTTGCAGCCGAGGCGGTGCTGCAGGATGTTGCCGACGCTGGGAAAGATCATGTCGGGCGTGGTGGTGCCGACGGCGATGAACTCGATGTCCTCCGGCACGAGGTTGGCGCGCTCGATCGCCTGCTGGGCCGCCTTGAGCGCGAGATCGGACGTCGCCTCCGTCTCGTCCGCGATATGCCGCTCGCGGATGCCGCTGCGCTGCACGATCCACGCGTCGTTGGTCTCGACCATCTTCTCGAGGTCGGCGTTCGAGAGGATCCGTTTCGGCGCATACGCGCCGACCCCGACGATCTTGGCCCGCGTCATTCGCGGCCTCCCTCCCGGCCCCCGCGTGCGAGTTCCGCCTCCAGCGCCGCGCGGATGTGCTCGTTGAGCCCCTTCTTCGCCCATTCCCCGGCCACGCGCACGGCGTTCTTGATGGCCTTGGCCGGCGACCGTCCGTGGCAGATGATCGCCTCACCGTCGATCCCGAGCAGCGGCGCCCCGCCGAACTCCGTGTAGTCCACGCGCTTGCGGAAGCGCGTGATGGCCGGGGTCGACAGCGCGGCCCCGATCTTGGACCGCAGGTCGCGCGTCAACTCTTCCTTGATCATGGCGCCCAGCATCTCGGCCAGGCTCTCGGAGATCTTGAGGGCCACGTTGCCGGTGAAGCCGTCGGTGACGACGACGTCGCAGGCACCGTTGTAGATGTCGCGGCCCTCGACGTTGCCGACGAAGTTGAGCGAGGACTCCTTGAGCTGGTCGTAGGTCTCCCGGGTGAGGGCGTTGCCCTTGCCCTCCTCCTCGCCGACGGACAGCAGGCCGACGCGCGGGTTCTCGACGCCGAGGATGTCATGGGCGTAGACGTGCCCCATGAGCGCGTACTGGAAGAGGTGCCAGGGCTTGGGCGCCACGTTGGCGCCGACGTCGAGGAGCACGGTGGCGCGCTTGAGGCTCGGCAGCACGGTGGCGATGGCGGGCCGATCGATGCCGCGCAGCACGCCGATGACGAACATCGCGATGGCCATGGCGGCGCCGGTGTTGCCCGCCGAGATGAAGGCGGAGGCGTGGCCGTCGCGGACCAGCTCGGCGGCGATGCTCAGCGAGGAGTCCCGCTTGCGGCGCAGCGCCTGCGAGGGCGACTCCGCCATTCCGACGACCTGCGAGGCGTGACGGATCTCGAGGCCGAGGTTGCCGACATTGAGACGCGCGATCTCGCGCTCGATGGCGTCCCGGTTGCCGACGAGGATCACCGACGCGCCGAACTCGCGCACCGCGTCGGCCGCACCCTCGACGACCACGGCCGGGCCGTGATCGCCCCCCATGGCATCGACCGCGATCTTCAGTTACGAGCCTTCGGTCGCGACGATCTCGCGACCCTTGTAATACCCGCAGTGCGGACACACGCGGTGCGGCAGCTTGACCTCGCGGCACTGCGGGCAGATCGACCGCGTCGGTGGTGCCAGCTTGTAGTGGGTGCGGCGCTTGCGCCCGCGGGTGACGGAGTGGCGTCGCTTCGGCAGCGGCATCGGCGTCTCCTCTCGGTGCTCGGGGTCAGTGGCGCAGGCGCGTCGCCAGATCGCGCAGCGCGGCCAGGCGCGGGTCGGACGCGCGGCCGGCGCACGCGCACGCGACGAGATTTCGGTTGCCGCCGCACGCCGGGCAGAGCCCCCGGCAGTCCTCGCGACAGAGCGGCTTCATCGGCAGCGCGAGCGTCGTCTCGGTCTCCACCACGCGGTTGAGATCGAGCTGATCGTCCACGTAGAAGTCGACGTCGAGGTCGTCGGCGCCCAGCTTGACGCTGTCCTTGGTGGCCGGGCGCGGCACCAGCCGCACGTCGACGGTGGCGTCGACGCGCGCCGGGAACGACTCGAGGCACCTCCCGCACGTCTGCGGCACCGTCGCGGTCATCCGGCCCTGCACGACGACGTCGACGCCGTCGGGCGCGATCGTGAGGCTCAGCGCGTCGAGCCGCCAGGACGGGTCGGAGAACGCCGGCTCGAGCGATCGTGGATCGGTGACCGCGAGGCCCTCGTCCTCGAGCTCGGAGACCCTGATCATCATCCTCGTGATCCCGTGTAACTGCCAGTCATTGAAGGATTTTTCTCGTTAACCGGCCCAGTATATCGACGGGGTTCGCCTCAGTCAAGACGTTTGACGCCAGTTTGACCACCTCGGGGCGGTTTGCTACGCTTCGTCTCGATGTCCAACGTACTGAAGACGGGTCTCCTCCTGGGCGTCCTCACGGCCCTGCTCGTCCTGGCCGGCCAGGCGATCGCGGGCGAGCGCGGCATGATCATCGCGTTCGTCCTCGCCGCGATCATGAACTTCGTCTCCTACTGGTTCTCCGACAAGCTCGTGCTGGCGATGTACGGCGCGCAGCCCGTCGACGAGGCGCAGGCGCCCCGCCTCCACGCCATCGTGCGGCGGCTGGCCACGCGCGCGCAGATCCCGATGCCGCGCATCTACATGATCCCCAGCGACACGCCCAACGCCTTCGCGACCGGCCGGAACCCGCAGCACGCCGCGGTGGCGGTGACCGAGGGGATCACGCGCATCCTCGACGAGGACGAGCTGGAGGGCGTGCTGGCCCACGAGCTGTCGCACGTCACGAACCGCGACGTGCTGATCTCGACGATCGCCGCGACGCTGGCCGGCGCCATCACCTATCTCGCGCACATGGCGCAGTGGGCGGCCATCTTCGGCGGGCGCTCCCAGGACGACGAGGAGGGAGGCAGCAATCCGATCGTCCTGATCCTCTTCGCCATCCTGGCGCCCATCGCCGCCATGCTCGTGCAGTTCGCCGTGTCGCGCGCGCGCGAGTTCCAGGCGGACGCGAGCGGCGCCCGGCTGGCCGGCCGCTCGTACGGCCTCGCCAAGGCCCTCGAGAAGATCGAGGTGGCCGCGCGCGTCGAGCCGCTGCCGGCGAATCCCGCCACCGCGCACCTGTTCATCGTCAATCCCCTGACGGGGCAGAGCTTCGCGCGCCTCTTTTCCACGCATCCCCCGACCGAGGAGCGGATCGCACGACTCCGCGCGATGCGGCTCGGTTGACGTACAGGGCGGCCTGCGCCGCCGTCCTCTTCATCGCCGCTCTCGTCCCGCCAGCGTTTGCCGAGCCGCCCGCGACCGTGTTCCTGGAAGAGCTGACGTGGACCGAGCTGCGCGCGCTCGTCCAGGCGGGGAAGACGACGATCATCGTGCCCATCGGCGGGACCGAGCAGAACGGACCGCACATGGCGCTGGGCAAGCACAATGCGCGCGTCAAGGCGCTCGCCGACCGCATCGCGCGCGCGCTCGGCAACGCGCTCGTCGCGCCGGTCATCGCCTACGTCCCCGAGGGCGGCCTGCGCCCCGTCACCGGCCACATGCGATTCCCGGGGACGATCACCGTCCCCGACGACGTGTTCCAGCGGGTGCTGGAGTCGGCGGCGCGCAGCGTCCGGCTCCACGGCTTCCGCGACATCGTCTTCCTCGGCGACCATGGCTCGACGCAGGCCGGTGAGAACGCCGTGGCCGCGCGTCTGAACCGCGAGTGGACGACCACGCCGGTGCGGGCGCACGCCATCGAGGAGTACTATCGAGCGGCCACGGCGGGATTTCGTGACGTCCTGAAGGCGCGCGGCTACCGGCCCGAGGAGCTCGGCGACCACGCCGCGCTGCCCGACACCTCGCTCACGCTCGCGCTCGACCCGGGGCTGGTGCGGATGAGCGCGCTGCTCGCCGAGCCGGCGCCCGGCGCCGTCAGCGGCGTCGAGGGTGACCCGCGCCGCGCGAGCGCCGAGCTCGGCCGGCTCGGGGTGGACCTCATCGTGAGCCGCACCGTCGCCGCGATCAAAGAATCCACCAACCGTCGCTAGAGAGGACGCATGCCAGTGACGACTCGGCCGTCGGCAGCGCTCGCAACCCTCGCCGTGACCCTCGCCCTCGCCGCCGGGAGCGCCTACGCGGCGGCCGGCATCGAGACGGTGCCCGGCATGCCGCCCGTCACGGACCCGACCAATCTCTACAGTGAGACGACGGCGGCCAAGCTCAGCCCGGCGCTCGCCAACGTTCCCGCGCGTGTGTACGTCCCGAACGTGAAGTCGGACGAAGTGCACGTGATCGATCCGGTCACGTTCAAAGTGATCGACCGCTTCAAGGTCGGCAAGAACCCGCAACACGTCGTGCCGTCGTGGGACCTCACCACGCTGTGGGTCACGAACAATGCCGAAGGACGGACGGACGGTACCCTGACGCCGATCGACCCGATCACCGGCAAGCCGGGCAAGGATGTCGTCGTCGACGATCCTTACAACATGTACTTCACCCCCGACGGCAAGTCCGCGGTCGTCGTGGCAGAGGCGATGAAGCGCCTGGACTTCCGCGATCCGAAGACCATGGCGCTGCAGGGCTCGGTGTCGGCGCCGAAGTGCGGCGGCATCAACCACGGCGACTTTTCGATCGACGGCCGGTACCTCATCATGACGTGCGAATACGTCGGCCGCCTCGCGAAAATCGACTGGCGCGCCCGACAGGTGCTCGGGTACCTGACCCTGCCTGACGGCGGCATCCCTCAAGATATTCGGGTCAGTCCTGACGGCGCCGTCTTCTACGTCGCGGATCTGAAGGCCGGCGGCGTGCACCTCATCGACGGCGACGCGTTCAAGGGGGTTGGCTTTATCAAGACCGGCGTCGGGACGCACGGCCTCTATCCGAGTCGCGATGCGACGAAGCTCTACGTGTCGAATCGGGGCTTCTCCAGAATCGGGGGCAAGCCGGGCATCGGCAAGGGCAGCGTGTCGGTCATCGACTTTGCCACCCGGAACATCGTGGCGACGTGGCCGATTCCGAACGCCGGCAGCCCCGACATGGGCAACGTGAGCGTGGATGGCAAGCAGCTGTGGCTCTCCGGCCGCTACGACCGGGTCGTGTACGTCATCGACACCACGAGCGGAGAGTTGGTGAAGACGATTCCCGTGGGCCACGAGCCGCACGGCCTCACGGTGTGGCCGCAGCCGGGGCGCTATTCGCTCGGGCACACGGGCAACATGCGCTGACGCGGCCGGAAATCCGGACGAGCCAAACCGAGACATTACCGGCCGGGCTCGTTTTCTTGACCGGGGTCGTCGCGCACGCGAAGATGTGGCGGTTGAATCGATGAGCCTCGAGCCCCTCATTCGTGTCAGCGGTGTACGCAAGGTCTTCGGTCTGCTCCCCGTCCTCGACAGCGTCAGCCTCGAGGTGCGCGGCGGCGAGGCCGTCGCGCTGCTCGGCGCCAACGGCGCCGGCAAGACGACGCTGCTGAAGATCCTCGCCACGCTGCTGCGGCCGACGCGCGGGACCGCGAGCATCGCCGGCCACGACGTCGCCCGCGCGCCCGAGTCCGTGCGCCCGCTGATCGGCGTCGTCGCCCACGGCGCCTGGGTCTACGACGATCTCACGGCGCGCGAGAACCTCAGATTCTGGGCGACGCTGGGCGGCCTCGAGGCGGGCGCCGACGACCTGAGCGCCGCGCTGGCCGGCGTCGGCCTCGAGCGCGCGGCCGACGCGCGCGTGCGGACGTTTTCCGCCGGGATGAAGCGGCGGCTGTCGCTCGCCCGCGTCATGCTCGCCCGGCCCCGCGTGCTGCTGCTCGACGAGCCGTTCGCCGGGCTCGACCAGCGCGCGAAGAAGTGGCTGGAGGGCCGGCTGGAGGCGTTCAAGTCGGCCGGTGCCGCGCTCCTGCTGGTGACGCATTCGTTCGGGCGCGAGCTGGGCGTGGCGGACCGGCTGGCCGTGCTGGCCGGCGGGCGCATCGCGCTCGACACCGCGCGCGGCTCGCTCGGCCCCGACGACGTCCAGCGCCTCTACGCCGCGCACGCCGAGGATGGCCTGTGAGCTACGCGCGGCGCGCGCTGGCCGTGGCCTGGAAGGACGTCGCCGTCGAGCGGCGCTCGAAGGAGACCCTCAACGCGCTCGTCTTTTTCTCGCTGCTCCTGCTCTTCGTCTTCCAGTTCACGCTGGGCGGCGACCGCGAGCGGTTGGCCGCCGTGCTTCCCGGCGTGCTCTGGCTCGGCTTCGTGCTGAGCGCGCTGCTGGCGCTCGGGCGGACGTTCCTCGTCGAGCGCGAGCACGATTGCTGGGAAGGCCTGCTGCTGGCGCCGGGGGACAAGTCGGCGATCTACCTCGGCAAGCTCGCCGGCAACCTGGCGCTCATGCTGGTGGTGGAGGCGCTCGTGCTCGGGCTCTTCGCCGTGTTCTTCGACATCGACCTCGGCCGCGCGCTGCCCGGGCTGGTGGTCGTCGTGCTCCTGGGCACGCTCGGCCTGGCCGCCGTCGGCACGCTCTTCGCGGCCATGACCGCCAACGTGCGGGCGCGCGAGCTGCTCTTCCCCGTCCTGCTGCTGCCCGTCCAGGTGCCCGTGCTGCTCGCGACCGTGAAGGCGACGGAGGCGCTCCTGCTCGGCGAGCCGCTGGCCGCCGTCGGGCACTGGGTGAAGCTGCTCGTGGCCGCCGACGTCGTCTACCTCGCCGTGAGCCTCCTCACCTTCGACGTCGTGCTGGAGGGCTGAGAAGCATGGTCAAGGCTCTCGGCTGGCTCGCCGCCGCGTCGATCGCCGCCGGATTGGTGATGGCGTTCGGCGTCGCGCCGCGCGAGGTCACGCAGGGCAACGTGCAGCGCATCATGTACGTCCACGTGCCGCTGATCCTCGCCTCGTACCTGGCGTTCGTCGTGCTCGCGCTGGCCTCCCTCGTCTACCTCGTCCGCCGCGACGAGGCCGCCGACCGCGTCGCGCACGCCTCGGGCGAGGTCGGCGTGATGTTCGTCGGGCTCGGCATCGCCACCGGCTCCATCTGGGGCAAGCCGACCTGGGGGACGTGGTGGACGTGGGACGCGCGACTCACCAGCGTGGCCATCCTCTTCGTGATGTACCTCGGCTACCTGCTGCTGCGCGGGACGATCGAGGACCCCGAGCGCGCCGCGCGCTACTGCGCCGTGCTGGGGATCGTGGCGGCCCTCGACATCCCGCTCGTGCACTTCTCCGTGTACTGGTGGCGCACGCTGCATCAGCCGCCGTCGCTCATGAAGCCCGGCGGCTTCACAGGATCGTCCTCGATCCTCTGGCCCCTGCTGGTGAACCTCATCGCCTTCGTCCTGCTCTACGCCTACTTCGTCGCCCGGCGCGTACGGCTGCTGCGCGCGGAAGCCGAGGCGGTGGCGTGATGCCGGACAACTGGGGCTTCGTGGCCGCCGCCTACGGGCTCACCGCCGTCGCGCTCCTCTTCTATTGGCGCCGCCTGGCCAGGAAAGAGCGCGAGGTCGAAGCCCTCCGACGATTGAAAGCACCGCGATCGTGAAAACCAAATTCCTGATCGGCGCGCTCGTGATCGCCGTCGCGCTCGCGTACATGATCTACGCCGGTGTCACCCAGTCGGCCGTATACTTCGTCACGCCGTCGGAGCTCGGCGCCAAGCCCGTGGCGGGCAAGGCCTACCGCCTCGGCGGCATGGTGGAGCGCGGCTCGCTTCGCTGGGAGCCGCACACGTTGTCGCTCACGTTCGCGCTCTCGGACGGCCGCGCCGCCGTGCCGGTGCGCCACAAGGGCGCACCACCGGACCTCTTCGGCGAGGGACGCGGCGCCGTCGTCGAGGGCTCGTGGAGCCCGGAGGGCTATTTCCGGGCGACGCACATCATGGCGAAGCACTCGGAGGAGTACAAGGCCCCGCACGACACGAGCCAGGCCGGCGTGAAAGAGCTCATGCGGACGCTCTCCGGGACGGACCGGTGATCCCCGAGCTCGGCGCCGGCGCGCTCGCGGTGGCGCTGGCGCTGGCGCTGTACGGCAGCGCCGCCGCCGCCGTCGGGGGGCGGACCGGCCGCACATCGCTCGTGGAGTCGGCGCAGCACGCCGCGCTGGGCGTCTTCACGCTCGTCACCGGCTGCCTGCTGCTGCTCGCCTACGCGTTCCTCTCGTTCGACTTCTCGGTGCGTTACGTCGCCACCAACACGAACCTCGGCACGCCGTTCTACTATCGGCTCACCGCGGTCTGGGGCGCGCTCGAGGGCTCGATCGTGCTCTGGGCGTGGATGCTCTGCCTCTACACGCTCATCGTCATCCTGCGCCACCGCACCAGCGCGCGCGAGGTCTATCCGTGGGTGCTCTCCGTGATGCTCGGCGTCCTCGCCTTCTTCCTCCTCGTCATGACGGGGGCGGCGCCGGTCTTCCAGCGTCTGTCGCCGGTGCCGGCCGACGGCCGCGGGCTCAACCCGCTGCTCGAGGACTCGGGGATGATCACGCACCCGGTGGCGCTCTACCTGGGCTTCACCGGGTTCACGGTCCCCTTCGCGTTCGCGATCGCCGCCCTCGTCACCGGCCGCGTCGGCGACGCATGGATCACGACCACGCGGCGCTGGACGATCACCGCGTGGTACTTCCTGTCGCTCGGTCTGCTCATCGGCGGCTGGTGGAGCTATCACGTGCTCGGCTGGGGCGGCTACTGGGCATGGGATCCGGTCGAGAACGCCGCCTTCATGCCGTGGCTCACGGGCACGGCGTTCTTGCACTCGGTGATGATCCAGGAACGGCGCCGGATGCTGCGGCTCTGGAACCTGGCCCTCGTCATCATGACGTTCTCGCTCACCCTCTTCGGCACCTTTCTCACGCGCTCGGGCGTCATCGCCTCCGTGCACGCGTTCACCCAGGGCTCGATCGGCGTCTTCTTCCTGTCGTTCCTGGCGCTGGTGCTGCTGCTGGCGCTGGGGCTGCTCGCCTGGCGCTGGGACAGCCTCGGCGCGCAGGGTGAGCTGGACTCCGTCGTCTCGCGCGAGTCGGCCTTCCTGCTCAACAACGTGCTGCTGGTGGCGGCGGCCTTCACCGTCTTCTTCGGCACCGTCTTTCCGCTGCTCTCCGAGGCGGTGCGCGGCGTGAAGGTCAGCGTGGGCGCCCCGTTCTTCAACCAGGTGAACGTGCCGCTGTTCCTGGGGCTGATCTTCCTGATGGGCGTCGGTCCGCTCATCGCCTGGCGGCGCGCGTCGCTCGACAACCTCTCGCGCAACTTCCTCGGGCCCATCGCCGTCGGCGTCGCCGCCGCCGCCGTGTTCCGGCTCCTCGGCGTGCGCTCCACCATCGCCGTGCTCACGCTGGCCCTGGTCGTGTTCGTGACGGCGACCATCACCGTGGATCTCGTGCGCGCGACGCGCGCGCGACTGCGCATCGGCGAGCGCTTCCCCGGGGCCCTGGGCGGCCTGCTGCTCCGCCACAATCGCCGATACGGCGGTTTCGCCGTCCACCTCGGCATCCTCGTCGTCGCCCTCGGCGTCACCGGCTCGCAGGCGTGGTCGGTGCAGACGGAGACGACGCTGCGGCGCGGCGAGCACACCGACCTCGCGGGCTATCGCGTCCGCTTCGACGGCCTCGCGGCCAGCGAGGAGTCCAACCACTTCAAGGTCACGGGGACGTTCACGATCGATCACGGGCGCGCCGCCGGCTCCGTGCTCCATCCCGCGAAGAAGTTCTACCCGCAAGAGCAGTCGCCGATCGCCTACGTGGATTACCGACTCGGTCTCCGCGAGGACGTCTACCTCGTGCTCGGTGACTTCGCCCGCGACGGCTCGCAGGCCACCATCCGCCTGCAGGTGAACCGCCTCGTGTCGTGGATCTGGATCGGCGGTCTGATCCTCACGTTCGGCACCGTGCTGGCGCTCGTCCCCGAGCGCCGGAGGACCATCTGAGCCGCCGCGTCCGCTGGCTCCTGCCGCTGGCCGCGCTGCCCCTGCTGGCGCTCCTCGCCTACGGCTTCCGCACCGATCCGCGCGACATTCCCTCGCCGCTCGTCGGCCGGCCGGCGGCGCCGTTCGCGCTCACCGCCTTCGACGGCGCGCGCGTCGAGCTCGCCGCGCTCCGGGGCAAGGTCGTCGTCCTGAACTTCTGGGCCTCGTGGTGCAACCCCGCGTGCTACGACGAGGCGCCCGTGCTCGAGCGCCTCTGGCGCACCTATCGCGAGCGCGGCGTCGTCGTGGTCGGCGTGGACATCCAGGACACGGACGAGGCCGGGCGCAAGTTCATCCGCGAGTTCGGCCTGACCTTCCCGAACGCGCGCGACCGCAGCGGCAAGGTCTCGGTCGACTACGGGGTGTACGGTGTGCCCGAGACCTTTTTCGTCGCGCGCGACGGCACGATTCGCGCCAAGCACGTCGGCGCCCTCAGCGACACGGTCATCCGTGCGAAGCTCGAGCCGCTCCTGTGATGGGGGGCCCCGAAATGGCCCCGCAGATTGTTCAAGCGAAGGGGGCTACGCCCCCCTCGGACTCCCCCGGCCAACGCTCGGAGGGTCCCGGGGAACCTGGGCCGCTCCTCGATGACCGAGATTCGTTCACCAGCTCCGGGCCACCGCCGCAATCACGCGCGGCCATCACCTACGGGGGCCACGACGTCGTCGGCGCAGCGCTTGAGGGCGCTCGCGACACGGCGGTGGGCCTCGCCGCCGTGCTCCGCCGCCTCCACCTCGTCGCGCGGCAGCTCGCAGTCGGCGACGACGCCGATCGTGCCGGTGACACTCACCCGATACGCGCCCTCGCGCTCTTCGATGCCCACCACGGTCGCGTTCGGCTCCAGCTGCGTCACGAGATCCCTGAGAAACGTGTCGGCGTTCATCGGCTTCTCCTCTGGTCGTCGGAGTCGGGGCGCAGGACTGCAACGCGGGTGCCACCGAGCGTCGCGCGCGCGCTCATGATCGCCCTCGGCACGCTCCTGCTCGTCGCGGGCGCCGCGGCGGCGGCGCCCGTCTCCGAACAAACCGTTCACGACGTGGCCTCGCAGCTGCGCTGCGTGGTGTGCCAGAACCTGTCGGTCGCGGACTCGCCGTCGGAGATGGCCGCGCAAATGCGCGCGATCGTGCGCGAGCGGCTCGAAGCGGGCGAGACGCCGGAGCAGGTGCGGGAGTACTTCGTCGCGCGCTACGGTGAATGGATCCTCCTGGCGCCGCGCCGCACGGGGTTCAACCTGATCGTCTGGGGCTTCCCGGTGGCCGCGATCGCCGTCGGCTTCGGCGTCGTGGCGCTGTTGCTGCGCCGCTGGACGCGCCGGCGTCGCGCCGCGCCGGCGCCGCCGCCGGTGGACGCCGCCATGAGCGAGCGCATCCGGCGCGAGCTGGAGACAGACCGATGAGCCGAGGCGCGCCACGGCTCCGCCGGAGCGCGTCCGAGCGTCGGGGGGTCCGAGGCGCGCCACGGCTCCGCCGGGGCGCGTCCGAGCGTGGGGGGGTGTGGGGGGCCATATCGGGGCCCCCCACCAAGACAACCAGATGAGCGGGAGCGCCGTCGTGGTCGCCCTCCTGCTCGCCGTGCCGGCGGCCGCCTTCACGTTCTGGCCGTTCGTGCGCCGGCGCGACCGGCCGGCGCCGCTGCTGCCGCTGCCGCCCGACGAGCGCGAGCAGCTCACGGAGGCCAAGCGTGTGGCGCTCGCCGCGCTCCGCGAGCTGGATTTCGAGCACGCCGCCGGCCACGTCTCGGACGTCGACTTCGCCGATCTGCGCGCGCGATACGAGGCGGAGGCCGCGGCCACGCTGCGCGCCCTCGACGCGCTGCCTGCCGCCTCCGCGCGGAAGCCGGCGCCGACGCCGGCGCCGGCGGGGCGCGGCTGGCGGCATCCCGCCTCGCTCGGGACGGCCGCCGTCGCGCTGCTCGTATTCGGCGTGGCGATCGGCGTCGGCATCGTGCGTTACACCGAGCCCGACCGCATGGCGGATACGCCGCCGCCGGGCTCCCGTCCGCTCGCGTCGCTCGATGCCCCGCCGGCGGGCGCAGCGCCGTCGGCCGCCAACGCGCCGCGCGGCCCCGTGACGCCGCAGATGCTGCAGGGCATGCTCGAGGCCGCGCGCGCCAGTCTCTTCGCGGGACGCTACGGGGAGGCGATCGCCGCGTACCAGGCCGTGCTCAAGCGCGACCCGAACAACGTGGACGCGCTCACGCACATGGGACTGATCGCCGGCATGGCCGCGCGGGGCGAGCATGGCCCCGAGATGGTCGACCGCGCCCTCGGTCTGTTCGACCGGGCGCTCGCGCTGGCCCCCGACTACCCGCCCGCGCTGCTCTACCGCGGACAGCTACTCTACGAGGCGAAGAAGGACGCCGCGGGCGCGATCCGCTCGTGGGAGCGGTTCGTGACCGTCGTGCCGGCCGGCGAGGATCGGACGCGCGTGGAGCGGATGATCGCCGAGGCGAAGGCGCGACCCGCCGGCAAGTAGAAGGCGCCGGCCGTCTGCTTGCTGCGTGTCAGCGAGAGCGGGATGGAGAGCACGGGCTCGCCCCGATAGATGATCACCGGGAACGACCAGATGATCTTCACCGTGTAGAGCCGGTTGTCGACGGTGACGCTCACGTCACGGTCCTCGAGCGGGACCCCGGACTCGGCGGTGTCCTTGAGGATCTTCGCCTTGACGGCGCGCGCCGAGCCGAGATCGGCGATCGCGCGCGGCTGCATCACGTCGTCCACCACGCCCGAAACTTGAAGATACTGCCAGGCGGACATCATCACCGCATACGCCGCGTACGCCGCCGCCACCGCCACCAACCCCCAGAAGAAGAGTCTCATCGGCGCCTCCCCCTCACGCGTCGGTCGGTCGGTACACCCAGATCTTGGCCGCAGCGGGCAGCCCGAGTGCGATGGTGGGGCCGTCACCGCCGGCGGTGATGGTGCCGGCCCATGGCGCGACCTCGACGATCGTGAGACGGCGCCCGGGTCGGACCTCGTTGCGCCAGAGATACTCGAGCAGCTTCTTGTCGGCTTCGGCCTCCTCGGTGATGCGCTCCACGACGACGGTGGCGCCCTCCTTGGCCTGCGCGAGCGGGAACGGCTCGACGCGCGGCGGGCGCGCCATGCCGGGGATCGGGTTGCCGTGCGGGCACGTGCTCGGCATCCCGAGCATCTCGGCCAGCCTGTCCTCCACGCGCGGCGAGAGCGCGTGCTCGAGCCGGTGCGCCTCCTCGTGCGCATCGGTCCAGTTGAGCCCGAGCGTGTCGGTCAGCCAGCGTTCCAGCAGGCGGTGACGGCGCGCCATGACCTCGGCGATCTCCCGGCCCTTCGGCGTGAGGGAAAGCGCCTTGCCGGGGCCGACCTTCACGTAGCCGCTGCGCGCCATCCGGTGCATCGCCTCGGTCACCGCCGGCGCGGAAATCGACATGTGCTTGGCGAGCCGGGCGCCGATGACGGGCTTGCCGCTGCCGGCGAGATCGTAAATGGCGGCGAGATAATCCTGCGTGGAGGCGGTGGTGGCCGCCACGCGCGCGCGACGCGCCGTCGAGGACTTGGCCATCACCCCGCACTATAACCGAAGTGCTATGCTGAGGCCCCATGACGCCGGCTGACGCTCTCCAGCGCATCAGCGAGCTGCGGGAGCAGATCCACCACCACGACTACCTCTATTACGCCCAGGCGCGTCCCGAGATCTCCGACGCGGAGTACGACGCGCTCATGCGGGAGCTGCGCGAGGTGGAGGCCGCCTTTCCCGACCTCGTCACCCCCGACAGCCCCACGCAGCGCGTGGCCGGCCAGCCCGTGGATGCGTTCCGCTCGGTGGAGCACCGCGCGGCCATGCTCTCGCTCGACAACGCCACGTCGCCCGACGACCTGCGCGAGTTCGAGGCGCGGCTTCACCGCGCGCTGCCGGGCACGCGCCTCGCGTACGTGTGCGAGCCGAAGATCGACGGCCTCGGCATCGCGCTGCTCTACGAGCGCGGGCGCTTCGTGCGCGGCGCCACCCGCGGCGACGGCCGCGTGGGCGAGGACATCACGGCGAACCTCAAGACCATCCGCTCGCTGCCCATGCTCCTGCGCGGCGCGCTCGGCGGCGTGCCCGAGCTCGAGGTGCGCGGCGAAGTCTTCATGCCGCGCGCGGACTTCGAACAGCTGAACCGCACCCTGCAAGAGGCCGGCGAGGGGACGTTCGCGAATCCCCGCAACGCCGCGGCCGGCGCCGTCCGCCAGAAGGACCCCGCGGTCACGGCGCGCCGGCCGCTCGACATCTTCCTCTATCACGTGAGCGCGGGGCGCGAGCTCGGGTTCCGCACGTACGGAGACACGCTGGCGGCGCTGCGCGAGTCCGGCTTCAAGACGAATCCGCGGACCGAGCACGGGGCGACGCTCGACGCGGTGATCGACTACTGCCGGCGGCTGGAGGCCGACCGCGATGCGCTCGGCTACGACGCCGATGGCGCCGTCATCAAGGTCGACTCCCTCGAGCAGCAGTGGCGGCTCGGCTCCACCACGCATCACCCGCGCTGGGCGATCGCGTTCAAGTTCGCGGCCCGGCAGGCCACCACCGTCGTGCAGGCGATCGAGGTCAACGTGGGAAAGACGGGCGCCCTCACGCCCGTCGCCAAGCTCGCCCCGGTGCCCCTGGCCGGTGTCACGATCAGCAACGTGAGCCTGCACAACGAGGACGAGGTCCGGCGCAAGGACGTGCGCGTGGGCGACACCGTGCTCATCGAGCGCGCCGGCGACGTCATCCCCTACGTCGTGCAGGTGGTCATGTCCAAGCGGCCGGCCGACGCGGCCCCCTACGTGTTCCCCGACCGCTGCCCCGTCTGCGGCCACGCCGCCGCGCGCCTGCCCGGGGAGGCGTACTGGCGCTGTTTGAACACGGCGTGTCCGGCGCAGCTCAAGGCACGCCTGCGCCACTTCGGCTCGCGGCGCGCCATGGACATCGAGCACCTCGGCGAGGCGGTCGTCGAACAGCTGGTGGACCGAAAGCGTGTCAAAGATTTCGCCGACCTCTACACGCTCACCGTCGACGAAGTCGCGGACCTGGAGCGGTTCGCGGAGAAGTCCGCCGAGAACCTCGTCGCCGCGATCCAGGCCAGCAAGACGCGCGGGCTGGCGCATCTGCTCAACGCGCTCGGCATCCTGATGGTCGGTGAGCGGGTGGCCTCGCTGCTCGCCAATCAGTTCGGCACCATGGAGCGCCTGCTGGCGGCGTCGGAGGCGGAGCTCAACGAGATCCGCGGCATCGGCGACGAGCTGGCACAATCCATCCGACGCTTCTTCGACGACGAGACGAACCGAGAGGTCATCCGGCGCCTGGCCGAGGCGGACGTCGAGATGACCCAGTCCGGCGTCGAGGCCGAGCGGCCGCAGCCGCTCGCCGGCCAGACCTTCGTCGTCACCGGCGAGCTGAGCTCGCTCACCCGCGAGGCGGCGCGCGAGTTGATCGAGCGGCTGGGCGGTCGCGTCACCAGCTCGGTGTCGAAGAAAACCTCGTACGTCGTGGTCGGCGAGGCTCCGGGAGGCAAGGCCGACGACGCGCGGCGGCT